>PUOA01000019.1 GCA_003551925.1 Paracoccaceae bacterium | reverse complement strand
GGGTTGGCGGGCGGGGTGGCCGGGTTGGCGGGCGGGGTGGTATCGTCCGGGGGCGCGGCGTCGAGGGTGGGCGGCGCCGTGGGCGCCGAAGCGCGGCGGGGCCTGCGCAGGCGGCGCAGCGCGCGGTTGCTCACCGTCATCAGATTGGCCACCGCGAGCACCGCCGCGAGCCCCGAGACCAGCGCCGCCAGCAGCGGGCTGGCGGTGAACCGGTCGATCCAGTTCGGGCGGATCAGCAGCGGCCGTTCGGCCCCGGTGAAATCGACCCTGAGCGCAGTGTCCCCCGCCGCGCTCAGCGCAACGATGCGCAAGCTGCCCGCCGCATCCGCCCCCGGCGTCAGGTGGCCGAAGCCGGTGGCCGGAACATAGGTGCCGATCTCCGCATCGTCGGGTGCGCCGCTGGCGCGGTGTTCGGAGCCCCCCGCCTGCAACAGCGCCACAGCCTCGCCGCGGCGCAGGATGCCGGTTCGCACGACCTCGGTGGTGCGCATCCCGGGCGGGAGCCAGCGCAGGACCTCGCGTGCCTCGAAGCTGCCGCCCAGCAACAGGCCGGTCTCGCCGCTGGCGGCGGGGCGGCCGATGTCGACCTGGCCCAGCCATGAGAGCGCGCCCAGCCGCTGCCAGGCGGCGGCGGGCAGGACGACGCGGGTGCCGGCGGGGTGTGTCTCGGAGCGGACGACGCGGATCGCCAGCGCGTCCGCGGCATCGACCATCACCTCGGCCACGCCGGTCGGCCCCCAGATGATCGGATCCCCCGCGGCTTCGGCGCTGCTGAACAGGCGTGCGTCGCACGGCCCCGTGCCGCGACCGGCACGCGGCGCCGGCGTCGGAAGCGGCACGCACACGGTGGCCCCGGTGATCGGCCAGGCGTTGGTATCGCCGGCGAAATGCAGCTGCGCCCAGCGGGTTTCGGCATCCACGACGAAGGTGCGCGCCACCCCCCAGCCCCCGGCGAGCGCGACCAGCACCGCCCCGGTCAGCACCGCCGCCAGCGCCGTCAGGCCCGGGATCAGCCGCCGCCCCGACAGCGCTGCGATCTTCAGCGACGGGGCAAGGGCCACAGCGGCACCTCGATCGGGGGGCCCATCTCGCCGCCCCGGATGGTCAGCACGGTCGCGGTGAGCGGGGTGTCGGCGGCCACCTCGGAGGGAAGCGCGAGCTCGCAGCGCGTGTCGAACGCCGTGCGCACCGGCGCGGCGATCCGTTCGCACGGCGTCGGATCGGTCAGCCCGTCGACGAAAACAAAGCTCTGCTCGGCGCGGAAGCTGTTGACGAGCAGCGCCGGAACCGGCGCGGTCGCCTCTGCGGTCGCCTCTGCGGTCGCCTCTGCGGTCGCCTCTGCGGTCGCCTCTGCGGTCGCCTCTGTGGTCGCCTCTGTGGTCGCCAGGACCGGCACCGCGCGCCCGGGGCGGGCATCGGTGCCCTCGGTGCCTGGGCAGGCGCCTTCGGTCAGCAGGACCGCAACGCCGTCGGCGCCCAGCTCGACCGCGCGCGATTGCCAGAAGTCCGTGCCATAGCGGCTGTCGAAGTCCAGCAGCACCGCGCCGGCGGGTTGGTCGGCCGGCACCTCGTAGACGCCGCGGGCCTCATAGAGCGCATCCGCCGCCACCACCCGAAGACACAGCGCGCTGCCCCCCATCCCCGCGGGAAGCCAGGCGCGAAACGCGGTCCGCGCCGCGCCGGGCGCCTCAGGGACCGCGTAGCCCGCCAGACGCGCGCCCGAGATCATCGGGCTCTCGCGCAGGCTCTCATCCAGGCGCGCGGGCTTCAGGGCGCCGTTGCCTTCCCGGGCGAGTGCGGGCGATACTGCGACGATGAGGAGCGCAAGGCTGCGCGTCAGGACAGACCACGTGGCGGAAAGGCGGTGCATCTTGGGTATCCGGTCCATCCTTTCAGGAACGATCGCGACTATATCAGCGGTGCTGGCCTTTGCCAGCACCAGCCACGCCCAGACCGTGCGGATCGACAGCGGTGAGCAGACCGGCCACGGGGTGATGCTGCGCCACGGCAACACCTGTTACGTGGTGACCGCCGCGCATGTGGTCGATGCGTCGCCCATCGCGACGGTGCGCACCGCCGCCCCGGTGGTGGCCGCGACCGCAGTCATCCACTCCCCGTTCTGGGCGGGCATGGACATGGCGGTGGGCGTGCTGCATGGCGCCGACATCCTGCCCCGCTGCACCATGACGCTGCGAGAGCTGGCCGACGGTGTGCTGCGCGGCGACACGTTGCGCGCGCCCGCGCTCGTGCGGCTGCGCGACAGTGGCGAGGTCGAGCGCATGCCGCTGCGGCTGGACGCGACCGGGTATCTGGAGTTCACGGCCGCGCCGCTCGACCCCGAGGACAGCTTCTGGCGGGGCAGTTCGGGGGCGTTTGCGATGGACGGGGCGGCGCTTCTGGGGATGGTGGTGCGCACCGACGCGGGGGGGCGGGGCGGGCATTTCATCCGGATCGAGGAGATCGGCGCCAATCTTGAGCGCTGGATAAGCCGCGGCGTAAGCCTGCCCACCGCCGCGGCGCCGGGCGCGACGGGACCCGTGGGCGCGGGCGAAGGGCTGCGCATGCAGTTGGTCTCGGCGCAGCGGCCGCCGATCGGCAGCGACCACGTGCCCGAGAACCTGATCGGCCCTGGCGCCTATGTGTTCGAGCCCGGGCGCAACCGGATCGTGTTCCGGCTGTCCGGGGGAACGGCGGTGCCGGTGTCGGGGCTGAGACTGCACAGCGATCCCGCCGATGGCCAGACGATGCCGAAAGCGGTCCGGGTGGAGGTGTCGAGCACCGCCGACGGCGACCGCTGGCGCGCCTTCCTTGAAGGCGAGGTCGCCCCGGACGGGCGTCTGCACCTGCGCCGGTCCTCGCAACTGGCGCGCCGGGTCGCGGTCACGGTGCTGTCGGCGCGCGAAGAGGGTCCGGTGCGGATCGACCAGATCGTGCTCGAGTAGCGCAACGTTTGCGGATCACGGCGGTGGAACGCGGAATGTGACATTGGCCGAGGTGCCGCCTCGGCCGTGCCGGTAGGTCCCGGCAAGCTCGCCTGCGTCGTTCAGCCCCACCTCCTGCCACCTGCCGCCCTTGTTGATCCAGGTTCCATTCACGGTGTGCCGAAACAGGCAATAGCGGCCGTTGGTGTAGCATTCGCGCCCAGGATCGAAGCCTGTCAGGGTGGTGATCCAGATCGCTTCGCCGCGGCTGTTCGGTTCGGTTCCGTAACTGAACGACACCATCCGCGAGAAGTCTCCCTCCGGCGATCCACCATTCGTGAGCACGAACTCCATCCGCGGGTTCGATGCCAGCCACGCGCCCAGCGCGGTGTGCCGCAGGTCGGGGTCCGGGCTGTGCAGCCCGAAGTCGAGCGCGATGCGGCGCTGCTCGTCGCTGCCCTGTTCGAGCATGATCTCCATCGCGCGCCGCGCCACCAACGGGTCGGGGTCGGACAGGATTTCCTCATACGGGTTCGGGGCCGCGCGCTCCGCCTCGATCTGGGCGCGGATGTCATCCACGGTCAACGCCTGCGCGTGCGCCTGGGTCGTGACAAGCGCGCCCAGGGCGATGAAGGTCCACAGTGGCAGGTGCAAGCGAAGCGGCATGGCGGGGAGGTCTCTCGATTCTGGTCTCGGGTCAGGCGCGCATCGGCTCGGGGCACGGTTCTTGCGGAGTCCGGCGCGCGGAGATTTCAGCAGATACCGCTCCGCTGATCAAGCCCTTGCGCGCGGGCGCACTCATGCGCGGTGCTCATCGCGCAGAACACCCACCGGATGCACCAGCCCCGGCCGCGCCGATCGATTGCCACCGCAAGTCACGGGCGGACAGCCGCCGCGACCGCCCGGTTCAGGGCGCGACACTCGTCCAGCCGCAGGCCGTGGCCAACGCGACGGGGTCCAGCGCCGTGTCCACGGCCATCGCGCGGCGGACCGCGCGCGCGGCGGCTGTGCAGCCGCGCAATCAATCGTTTTTCGCGGCACGTGCGGCGGTTCCGTGTCCCTCATCACCCGCGGACACGGCCGAGCCAGATTGCGCAGGCGTCGAGACTTGAACTGCGGCGACCTGCGCCTCATGCGCTTGTTGCTTGCCCTCGGCGTGCCGTCGGGCGCATGGTGTCGGGTGCAGTGTTTGGTTGGACGGCGACGCGCGACACCGGGCCGCGCACCGCTCGGCCGCAGCGGCGCCATTGTGTCGCCGTTTTGTGATGGTGTCTATGCTGCGACCCGGCTCGAGCGGTCGGCGCCGCCCGGCCTCCCGCGCGGCCACGCCGCGCCCAAGCCCGTGCCCGGGGCGAACCGATCTGAACCGGCCCCGACGAGCGAGCCCATGTCATCCGAGCAGTGGAGTCCGATTTGACCGATGTGGTGAGAAAGCTCTTCGCGCTGCTGGAGGCCCGGGAACGGCGGCGCTTTGTCCTGCTGGCCGGGCTGATCGTGCTGGTGGGCTTCGCCGAATTCCTGAGCCTCGGCGCGGTCATGCTGGTGCTGAACGCGATTTCCGACCCCGAGCAGGTCTCGCAGATGCGTGTTCTGGGATGGGTCCATGACGCTTTCGGTTTCGACAGCGCCCTTGCGTTTCAGACGGCGCTGGTGCTGGGCACAATCGGCGTCATCATCGCCGGTCTGCTGGTCAAGGCCGCCGGCAACTATGCGGTCATCCGCTTTGCGGCCAATTGCGGCTTCACGATCGCGCATCGCATGCTGGGCGCCTATCTGCGCCAGCCCTACCCCTGGATCCTCTCGAAGAACCCGGCCGAAATCAGCCGCACCATCCTGCGCGAATGCGAAAGCCTGGTCGAGGTCGTGCTGGCGCCGATGCTGCGGGTCCTGTCCAACGTTGTCATCGCGCTGGTGATTGTGCTGTTCCTGCTTTCCGTGGCGCCGCTCGTGGCAGTGCTGGCGGTCACGCTGATCGGCGGGGGTTACGCGTTGATCTACCTGAGGTTGCGTCCAGTCCTGAACAGACTTGGCGACGATATGGTCAGGGCCAATGGCGAGCGCTTCCATCTGGTTCAGCAGGCGACATCGGGGTTCAGGGAGGTCAAGCTCATGGGATTGGAGGCCGAGTTCTCGCGGCGCTTCGAACGTCCCACGCGCAGCATGGCGCGGGCAAAGGCGCTCAATCAGGCGTTCAGCGACCTGCCGCGCCATCTTCTGGAGGCCATCGCCTTCAGCGTTCTTCTGGGCATGATCCTGCTGCTGCTGTTTCGCAATGACGGGGACGTTTCGGCCATCGTGCCCACGCTCGGGGTGTTCGCCTTCGCAACCTTGCGGATCCTGCCGGCGCTGCAGCAGATCTATCACTCCCTGGTCGCGCTTCAGTTCGGGGCGGCGGTTCTGGATCACATGCATGACGAATACCGCTCGATCGAGCACAGCATGATCTCCCAGGCGCCCCCGCGTTCGCGCATCCCGGCCATGCCGCTGACCCGCGAGTTGTCACTCAGCAAGCTGAGCTACGCCTATCCCACGGCCACGCGCACCGCGTTGCGCGAGGTCAGCCTGCGTGTTCCGGCGCGCAGCATGGTGGGCATCGTCGGCGGAAGCGGGGCGGGGAAGACAACGCTGGTGGATCTGATCCTCGGGCTGTTGCTGCCGAACTCGGGCGAGATCAGGGTGGATTCCACTCCCCTGACGCCCGATACCCTGCCGGCGTGGCAGCGAACGCTGGGCTATGTGCCGCAGACCATATACCTCACCGACGACACGATTGCGGCCAACATCGCCTTCGGCGTGCCGGCCCAGGACATCGACATGCAGGCGGTGGAACGGGTGGGGCGGATCGCGGCGCTGCACGCGTTCATCACCACCGAATTGCCCGACGGCTACCAGACCCGTGTCGGCGAGCGGGGCGCGCGTCTGTCCGGCGGGCAGCGCCAGCGTATCGGCATCGCGCGTGCGCTCTATCACGATCCGAGCCTCCTGATCCTGGACGAGGCCACATCGGCCCTGGACAACGCGACCGAGCGGTCGGTGATGGACGCCATCGCCGCCATTCGCCGGGACAGGACGATCATCATCATCGCCCATCGCCTGAGCACGGTGAAGGAGTGCGACACGATCTTCGTGATGGACAAGGGAAGCTGCGTTGCCAGCGGACGGTATGACGAGCTTGCCGAGTCCAGCGACGCGTTCAAGCGCCTGCTGGGGGCGGGATGACGGGCCGCGACGCCCCGCCCGGCGCTGCGCCTTCCTGCGGGACCGCTTCGGCACATCGACTGCCTTGCGGCGCATGTCGGCACACAATGCCGAACACGATGTTTCCGAGGCCATCAGCAGCATTCTTGCGCAGAGCTACGACAATCTCGAGTTGCTGGTCCTTGATGACGCGATTCAATGCCGGACAGCCGAGATCGTTCAGGCAGGCCTGGATCGCTGCATCGCCGCAGTCGGGCTGGCGCCTACGCTTGCCGGTGGGCGCGGCTTCCCAAGTCATGGCGGGATCGAACCAGATCGTCAGCGAGCCCCGGCGCTTGAGCGCTTCGATGTAGGCTGGCCAGTTCCTGGTCTTTTAGGTCGGAGGGATGGGTCTGTTCATGCCACACTGGCTTCAAGCGATGCATCCCTCACGGGATTTGTGCAACAGGGCCGATCTTGGCGTCAAACGGCATGCCACTTGGGGACTGTCGGTTCACTCTCCTGCGACCGTCCGCATTTCTTGTACAGGATCAGACCTCTTGGGCCGGTCTTCGTCTGAGCGCGCGCAGGCGAGCGATGACTGCCAGAGATCTTTCGTCTACCGCGACGGTGAAAACATGCGCCAGCACGAATGTGAGTGTCGCATAGAGGATTGCAAGCAGAAGCGGGTGGATTGAAAGATGCACTACAGCGAAGGCGACGAGGGTATAAAGCAGGGGAACATGAACGAGGTATAACGCAAAAGAAATCCGCCCGAACCAGCGAAAAATCGGCCTGCAAAGTGGGCGTTGCAAGCTTTGAAGCGAGATGATTGAGAGCAGTATGAGCGCTGCAGCAACGCTCGCGACTGGGGACTGAGATCGACCGATCCCTTGCAGGATTGGCATACCGTCGACGCCCAGACGCTCCGCCGCGCCCCGTCCCGGAGCGCCGAGGAAAAGTCCTGCCAGAAGGCAGACAAGCGGCAGGGCCGGAGGGAGCGCCCTCAGCCAGCCACGAACATGCGCCTCGTAAAGCAGTGCGCCGAAAACGAATGCCAGATAGGGTTCGGGCAACCACCAGATCCGGTAAATGGCGAGCCCGAGAATGATGAGAAAGAGAACTCGCAACTTCTGCGTCGCGACCGCATATAACAGAAAGATGCCGACCGAGCCGATGAGCTCGATTTGCATTGTCCAGAGCACGTTGTTGAACTGTGATCCGCCCTCGATGAAGTTGAATACCAGGCCATCAGCGATCGCGACGCCCAGCGACGGAATCTCGCTCTGATAGGTATGCGCCGCCCAGGGCGATGGCTCTTCTACGAATTCGACAAGCTCGAGGGTGGCGGTCGGCAGCAAAGTAAGCAGCACCCAGGCAAGGATGACGCTGCCCAAAACAGGTATGGCCAAGCGCAGATAGCGAGCGACGACTGTCACAACAAGCCACTCCCTCCGACGATCCGCCGCACCAGCGATCACGAAGCCGGAAAGGACAAAAAAGATCGAAACTGCAAAACGACCGTTCCATAGGAGGCCGAGCGGTGTGTCCAGAAGAAAGGCAAGGTCGGGGGCCGCAAAAGGCGGGATGAGCGAAGGATGAAGCAGGTAGAAGTAATGAAAGACAACCACAATGCAAGCGGCAATCCCGCGCAAACCATCGAGTGCGACAATCCGCTCAAGTGGCGACGAAATGCTGGGTGAAGGCGCTCCGCTCATCGGATACCGGCAAGCTTTATCGGGCACTAAAGGCAGCTCAAGACGGCGCCATCGCGCTCATGACCAGGCCTGCTTGTGCACCCTAACATGATTATTCTGATACCCCCGAAAAAAACCCGCCCAGCTCAGGCGTTGAATCTGGCAGAGAGCCAATGCCGCGCCGTTCGCACTGCTGCATGAACCCTCGTCGCGGGACGATAATCTACCGGCGTGATGTCAGCAAGGAACCGCTTCGCTCTGGAGTCACAAAGCTGCAGATACATTCGCTTCGAGCCCGACCGACCGACCTCGCGCTTTCGCAGATCGGGATTTGTCAACATTTGCCACAGGGTCAGTTTGGGCAGGGCAAAGTGTGATTGCGATTCGTCAGAGAATGCGTCGACCGAGTAATGTCGCCGACCGAGCGCACGAGCCTCGGCAGGAGTTGGGTTCTCCAGTAGGCGATTCAGTGCGGCGCGTATGTCCGCAGCATTCAGCTTTGACTCCACGTCTTCTTTTGACATCATCCAGTCATCGAGATACCGAAATGCAGCTTCTTGTATTATCGCGATGCCATGCTCGCGCGCGGGTGCGGGTCCGTCAACTCTGCACAGAGTATCATCGGACCGCCTCTCGAAGCAGAAAAAAGGAGGCTGGTCTGTCTTCAAGAAAAGTTCGACGAGACGTGCTGTCTCGATTATCTCCCGGCTTGGAGTATCGTCACCGTGATTGTGGAACAAGTATCCTTCAAGCAAGACGTTCGGCGAGCGAAGTTTTGGGGAATTGGCACCGATGAAGTATCCATGTATCTGAGCCTCATTGTCGTTGGCAGACAAGATTTTACTGAGTGGATCAAGTGTGGACCCGAACCAGCCGCAATCGACGGCACATAACAGGCTGTGATCGAGCGCACCAATCGACGCCAGGTAACGCATGTACGCGCTGCGCTCACGAACCGCGCGATCTTCTATCTCGGGCATCCTTGAGCACATGAATGCCTTGAGTTGTGTTTCGATTGCGCCATCATTCTCGACAAGTCTTTGAGCACTCAGAACTTCATCGGCGTCCGGAAGCCCATGGCTCGACAATTCATCGCTGCTTGGTGCAGAAATCATGAGAAATTCGCAATAACGGCGTATCGTCCCATGATCTTGACTGAACAGCAGGGTGCGAAGCAGTGATTCAACGCCCTCTTGTGTCGCTTCGAAGTTTGCCATGGCAACGGATATTCGCGGCACGTAGAGATATTCGGTGTCGACGTTCTGCCCTCGAGACTCGCAAACTTTTCGGAATGCACGCATGAGATGATATCCATCGCGCGACAGAAAGAGCAGTTTGCTTCTTGGAGTTCTTGTTTCGTGGCGACCCAGCAGCCATAGCGAAAACCCTGCGAGGAGCGGGCCCAGGATGGAGTAGCCGAGTTCGTGCAGAACATCGGCTTCTTCAGCCGATATGGGTGCGTGTCGGTGCTCTGAGGCTTCGCAGCTGGTATCTTGCCCGGGCATCGGCGCTTCATGCTGCGACATGTCGCACGCTTCGATCATACTTGTGGTGTTCCGAAGTCCTCAAACCGTGCGACCTTCCCGCGTAAGAGTCCGCGCGCATGATCAAGGAAATTTCTTTCGAGATCAATGCGGAGTGTTAATGCCCGCTCTGTCGGCCCGGGGCGGTGTCAGCAAGGCATGATTGCTCGTGCTTTGCTCCGACGTGTCTGTGAGTTGGTCACGCAGCCGTCAGTTGTGCCGCGAAGGCTGTGGAAATTCCCTGATGGCGCACCCGCGACAAGTTGACGCGCCGTTGTTCAGGCGGCGAGGTCAAGGGGCACCGGCTCGATTGGCTGAGAGAGGGCCTCCCCATCCGACAACCATATGCGTCTGGATCTGGACGGACGCCAGCAGCTGTCCGAGCAGCATGGCTCAGACGCCCGCCAGCCGCGGCTGCCGAGCTATTCGGTCGCGTCGCCGAAGGCCATGCCGCCGCGGGCGACCTGTCCGGCGGGGCTGTCGGGGCGGTGGGCGTGGGGCGGGGCGAGTGCGGTGAACTCCTGCCATAGCCGCCCGGCGCGCAGATCGCCCCGCGCGCGCAGCCCCTGCCATTCGGCATAGAGCGCGCCGGCGCGGGGGAGTGCGTGCTGCGCCGCGCTCAGCCGCGCCAGATGCGGGTCGTCCTCGGGGGGCAGCGCGTCCAGCAGATCGGCATGGAGCCGGTCGCGCTCGGGGCCGATCAGAAAGCGATTGGTGCCGGCGATGACTTCGCGGTGTGTGCGCGGGGCGAGGTATTCGATCAGCGGCCAGTCATCCGTGTTCACCGGCGCGTCGGCGAAGATCCCCGAGCCCGCATTGCCCGCGTAGAACTTCAGCGCCCGGTCGATCAGCGCCGCGTCGGGCGCGTCGTCGCCGGTCATCGCGCGCCATTGCGCGGCCAGCGTCGCAGGCTCCAGCGGCGCGGGCTCCATCCGCCCCACCAGCGCCAGGATCGAGCGTTCGGAATACAGATCCCCGCGCCACAGCGTGAGGTCGGGGAACACCTGCGCCATGGTGTTCGCGATGATCTCGAACTCGGCGCGCGAGACCTGGTAGAGCGGCACCCACTGCACATAGGCGCCGCCGGGATTCAGGCGCGACGCGGCAAGGCGGTAGTGTTCCTCGGTGTAGACATTGCCGACGCCGGCGCGCCAGGGCGTGAACAGATCGGCGATGATCATGTCATAGGTGGCGCGCGAGCGGGCGAGGCATTGCCGCCCGTCTTCGCGGTGGATGGTCACGCGCGGGTCGGTGAACAGCCCGTTGGTGTAATCGCCGAACCAGTCGCGCGCGAAATCCACCACGTCGGGCAAGAGCTCGCACACCGTCACGCGGTCGGGGTCGGAGAACAGCCCAGCGCCGGCCGATATCCCGGTGCCGAGGCCGAGGAAGAACACCTTGCGCGGGGCGGGGTGGGTCAGCAGCGGGATCATGGTCTGGTTGCGCTCGGGCACCAGCGCGCCGGAGCCCCCCAGCGTGTAGAAGTTGTTCACGCGGATGAAGCGCGCCGCGCCGCGTTCGACGACGGCGACATGCGCCGACGGGCCCTGGCGAAACGCCAGCAGCTCCTCGCCCGCGTTCAGGCGCGTGGGCTCCAGCCCCGGGCGCCCGGCCAGCAGCACCACCGCGCCGGCCAGCGCGGCGAAGCGCAGCCCGCGCGCCGCCCAGCCGTCGCTGGGCCGCCACAGCGCCAGCACCAGCACCGCGTAGACCGCCGCCATCAGCCACAGCCCCTGCCACATGCCCACGAGCGGCAGCAGCACGAAGCCGCCGGCCAGCGCACCAAGGATCGCGCCGGTGGTGTTCACCGCAATCAGCCGGCCCAGCACCGCGCCGGGCGCGCCGCCGCCCTGCATCTGCCGCAGAAGATACGGCAGCACCGCGCCGAGGATCGTGCCCGGGATCAGCATTGTCAGCGCGGCAACGCGCCCGACTTCGAGCACATAGCCCGCGAAATCGGCGCTCCCGCCCAGATAGCGCAGCCCGTCGGTCAGGTGGTGAAACAGATGCGGCGTCGCGGCGATCACGGCGGTCGAGGCCAGCAGGAGCGCGGTCAGCACCGCCTCCGGGCGCACCCGCAGCCGGCCCAGCGCATTGGCCAGCGCCGCGCCCAGCGACAGCGCGGCCAGGAACACCGTCAGCACCAGCGCGTAGGTGTAGACCGAGTTCTGCAGCACCTGCGCAAAGGCGAGGGTCCAGATCACCTCGACCGCCAGCGTGGCAAAGCCCGAGGCAAAGGCCACCGCCCACAGCCGCGCGGGTATGGGGGCGTTTGCGGGTGCGGTCTTGGCCACGCGCGGCAGCACGCGCCGCGCCATCAGCAAAGCCGTTGCGCCGACGAACAGGTCCATCCCCACCGCCAGCAGATACGCGCCCGAGAACCCCAGCCAAACCGGCAGGAAGAACCCCGCCGCCAGCGCCCCCGCCGCGCCGCCGGCGGTGTTGAGCGCGTAGAGCGCCGAGCCCAGCCGCCCCAGACTGTCGCGCGCGCGGATCACATGCTGGCCCATCAGCGGCAGCGTCCCGCCCATCAGCACCGCCGAGGGCAGCAGGATCGTCGCGGCCACACCGGCCTTGAGCGCGGTTTCCAGCACCACGCTGCCGCCCACCATCGCAAACAGCGCCGGATAAAGCGCGAAATACGCATCGGCCACCAGGAAATGCCCCAGCGCCGTGGCCGCGACCCCGATCTCGACCAGCCCGAAGGCGCGCAGCGGCCGCTTGAGCCGGCCCGACAGCCGCCCGAACAGCCACCCGCCCAGCGCGATCCCCGCGAAGAAGATGGCGATGGTCAGCGCCGCCGCCTGCGCGGTGGAGCCGAACAGGAGCCCCAGTTCGCGCACCCACAGCACCTGATAGATCAGCGCCGCCGCGCCCGAGAGCGTGAACAGCACGCCGAGTGCCGGGGTTTCGAACCGCGGCTGCGGGGCGCTCTGGTCAAGGGCGAGGGACATTCGATTTCGTTACCTTGTAACATTCACGGCGACAAGGTGATTTCCCCACCGATCAGCTCCTTGCTGAAATCGGTGATCAGACTATCGGCGACCACGTCCCACGTCCCACGTCCCACGTCCCAGGTCCCACGTCCCACGTGCCGCCCTGCGGCAGATGCACCTGCCCGGCGGTCCAGACGCCGTCCGCGCCCTTCTCCGCAGGGGCGGCTATGCGCTCGATGCCCGCCTCGGGCAGCGAGAGGTAGAGCGTGACCTCCAGCGGGGTGAAGGGCTGGAAATCGCCGTCGAGCGGCACGATCTCGAGACGGTTCTGGCCGGGCTGCCCGGGGATCGGCGCGATATCGGCCATGGCCTCACGCGCGTGCAGGTGCAGCTCGGAGCGCGATGCGGGCGCCTCGGTGATCGCGCGCGGCGGCGGCGTCAGCCGGAACGCCGCAGTCACGGCAAGCAGCGCGATCATCAGCGCCAGCTCCACCCGCAACGAGCGGCCGAAGCGGGTGCGTGCCGTGCTCTCGTTTGCCGCCAACGCAGGCGTCATGCGCAGCCTGTGCCGCGCCGCAATCGCCAGCACACCCAGCAACAGCGCCATCTTGGTCACAAATGCCCATCCGTAGGCGGTGCTTGTCAGGAAACCGACGCTGCCGATCTGACGCCAGGCCAGCACCGCGCCCGACAGCACCAGCAGCGCGACCATCGGGACCGCAAGCGCCGAAAACCGCTGCATCTGCGCGGGCGCATCGGCGCGGCGCAGCGCCACGATCAGCACGGGCAGCGCGCCTGCCCAGAAGGTGACGGCGAGCGCGTGGACAAGAACCAGCGACGCCATCAGCGCCACGGGCTCGGCCCGCGCCGCGTGGCCCGCAGCGGCAAAGGACAGCGCCGCGAGGCCCCATGCCGCGAACACCGGCACCCGGTGGCGGCGCTGCGCGAGCAGTCCCGCGAGCACGCCACATGCGGCGGCCGGACCGACCGGGCTGCGCAGCGCCGCGTCCCACGCATCCGCTGAACGCAGCGCCCCGGTCCCCGTGCCCGCCATGTCCATGGCCTGCGTGGCAATCAGCAGCAGCGCGGTCGGCGCCACCGCCCGCAGCGCCCAGACCGTCGCAGCCGGCGCGCGGGTTTGCGACAGCCGCGCCCAGAGCGCACCGCCCACGCCCATCACAAGGCTCAGCGTCAGAAGCCCGCGCGCGACGGCGGCGGACCATGGCACCGGCTCGGGCGCGCCGGTTTCCACGCCGATCGATAAGACATGCGTGCTTCCCACCGGATGTCCGTCATCCGACATCACCCGCCACGACAGCGCGTGCGTGCCCTCGGCCAGCGCGTCGGGCAGCGGCACGACCAGCCGTGGGCCGTCGGCGCGGGCGTCCAGATCATGGGCGCTGCCGTCGGGGCCGAAAAGCCGTGTTTGCAGTGCGCCGATCGGTTCGTTGAAGGTCAGCACGACTTCGGCCGGAGCGGCATCGAGGATCGCGCCGGCGGCAGGCTCGGCCGCGCGCAGCTGGGCATGGGCCAGCGCCTGCACCGGCAGGATCAGGGGCAGGATAAGGGCCGCAAGAAGAAGGACAAGCGCGCGCAGCATCAGGGACACTCGGGAAAAGGCCCGCCGGGCCGGACAACCGAACCCGGCGGAACGTGAGGCGCAGTGAACGGGTCCTCAACACTGCGTGGCATGCTGCAGACCGAGGACGGGACGCTCCCGCACCCCGGGCCTGCCGCGCGTCCTCAATCGCCGTGGCTGTGGCCACCGTGATCGCCGTGGCTGTGGCCACCGTGATCGTCATGGGAATGCCCATGCGAATGATCATGCAAGTGGCTGTGCGAATGGCCGTGATCTGCCGCCGGCAGCACCATCACCGCCGGGGCCGGGTAGGCCAGATCATGCGCCGGTTGCCCCTCGGCCGGGATCTCGATCCAGCGCGCGGCGCCATCGGCGCATTCCTGTACAACCGGGATATGGACCAGCTCGCCCACCGGCAGGGCTTCGGTGAAGCGCGCGCGGAAGACGAGTTCATCGTAGAACGCATCGGGCAGATTGCCTTCCCAGATGATTTCGCGCACGCCCTCGGTGATCTCGGCACCGTGGCTGTGATAGAGCTCGGCCAACGGGCCGGTCTCGACGCGGAGCTGCCAGCCGGCCTTGACCATGGGCTGCACGGCGTTGATGCCGTCGGGGATCGCCACGCGCAGCCGCAGCGCGTCCTGCCCGCCGGCACAGCCATGCGGGATTGGGATCACCATGCGCTCGCGCGCATTCTGCGTGACCTCGCCTTGTTCGAAGGTGGCGTGGGCGTGGCCCGCAGGCGCGGCCAGAAGCGCGGCGATGGCCGCGGTGAATAGAGTGCGCATAAGGTGTCTCGCATGCTTGCAGGGATGTCAGCCCGACCACGGGGGCCGAGCGTTCACAGTCAGGCGCGCGCGACGGGTGGCCCACGGACGGGCGGGCCGCGCGGGAGGTGAGGCCCGGCGACAATGTGGCGGGCGCCGGATGGCTGGGCCGCGACGATCCGGAACGCGGCGCCCGACGGGCCCGTGTCAATCGGCAGAGCCTTGGCATTGGCCCGCGTGCAGACGAGGCAATCCTGCGCCATGTCGTGCCGCATGTCGTGGCCATCGCGGCACAGTTCGTCCAGCGCTCCCCCCGCCGCGAGATACGCGCCCAAGGCCGGGTCGGTGGACGTGGCCGGCGCATGCTGATGACCGAGCCCCGGAACCACCAGGGCCAGCGCCAGCAGCGCGTCGGTCAGGCGGTGGGCAAAGGTTCTGGTCATCGGCATGTCATGGGGCTGCGTGGCGACCCGGCGTGCGTCAAGCTGCCGGTGCGCGCATCAGCGCGGGCAGGATGGCCTGGCAGCGCGGTCATCGCGAGACGTGGCAGCATTCCGCCCTTGCAGCCATCAACAGCGCCCCGCTGTCGCGCGAGTGCTGGAAACTCCTGCCGATCGGCGCGCTGCGGCGCCCATCCCGTCCGGCGCGGTGATGCTGGACCGGCAACGCCCCGACCGACGGATGGACCGCGCGCCGGGTGCGCGTCGTCGCGCGGGTCGGATCAGCGCTGTGCCACCATGACCGGCGGGGACTTTCCCTTCCGCGGCGTTTTCGCTAGGGCTGCGACAGGCACACGCGCACGGATGGGGCGGGGGACGCAGATGACCGTGACTCTCTATCAACGGGACTTGCCCGACGGGCTGGATCTGGGCCCGGTGGTCGCCATCGACTGCGAGACAATGGGCCTGAATCCGCTGCGCGACAGGTTATGTCTGGTCCAGATGTCGGCCGGCGACGGGGACGCGCATCTGGTGCAGATCGCGCCCGGACAGACCAGCGCGCCCAATCTGGTGCGGATGCTGGCCGACCCTGCGGTGCTGAAGCTGTTCCATTTCGGGCGGTTCGACATCGCGGCGATGGCGCATGCCTTCGGGGTCTATGCCGCGCCGGTCTATTGCACCAAGATCGCCTCGAAACTGGTGCGCACCTACACCGACCGGCACGGGCTGAAGTATCTGGTGTCCGAACTGCTGGGGGTGGACATCTCGAAGCAGCAGCAAAGCTCGGACTGGGGCGCGCCCGCGCTGAGTGACGCGCAGCAGCAATACGCGGCCTCGGACGTGCTGCACCTGCACGCGTTGCGCGCCGTTCTGGACGCGCGCCTTGCCCGCGAAGGGCGCAGCGATCTGGCGCAATCGTGTTTCGATTTCCTGCCTCGCCGCGCGGCGCTGGACCTTGCGGGCTGGCCCGACACCGATATCTTCGCACACTGAGGCGTGTCACACGCGCGCGCCTCCGAAAGGACAGACGTGCCCGCGCGCGACGCATATTCGAAGGTCATCGGTCTTCTGAAGATCGTGCTGCCGCTCGCGGCGCTCGGCCTGCTGTCGACGGTGTTCCTGGTCTCGCGCAGCATCGACCCGGATCAGGCTGTGGCCATGGCGCCGGTGGATATCGATGCGCTTGTGCGCGAGCCGCGGATCTCGCAGGCGCGGTTCGCCGGTGTCACCGACGAGGGCGCGGCGCTGACCGTGCTGGCCGAGTCGGCCCGCGCCGATCCCGACCGCGGCCTCAACGTGACGCTGTCGTTGCTGACGGGCACGCTGGAGACCGCGCAGGGCCAGCCGGCAAGTTTCCGCGCCGATGAGGGTCGGCTGGACGAGGCCGCCGGGACGCTGCTGATGCACGGTGACGTGCACCTGCGCAGTGAACAGGGCTATGATCTGCGTATGGACGCGCTGCGCGCGCGGCTGGACCGGACCCATGTTCACGGCTGGGGCGATGTGCACGGCGACGGCCCCGCCGGCACGGTCCGCGCCGAGGGCGTGGTGCTGCGGCCCTCGGAAAGCGACGAGCGCTCGACACTTCTGGTGTTCACCGGCAATGTGCGGCTGATATACACACCTCCGGACCGAAGGGAGCAGCCATGAAACGCATGTTTTCGGGAGTGCTGGCGCTCGTGCTCGCCCTGGGCGCGCCGGCAGGCGCGCTTGCGCAGGGCACCAGCTTCGCGCTGGGCAGCGCGCGGCACGACGCCTCGGCGCCGGTCGAGGTAACGGCGGACCGCCTCAGCGTGGACCAGGCCAGCGGCGCGACCCTGTTCGAGGGCAACGCGGTCATCGGGCAGGGGGGGCTGCGGCTGTCGGCCCCCAGCATCCGCGTGGTTTTCGCCGAAGCTGACGCGGGCGGCGCGCGCCAGATCGAGCGGCTCAGCGCCTCGGGCGGGGTGACCCTGGTCACGGATGACGAGGCAGCCGAGGCGCAGGAGGCCGAGTATCTGGTGCCGCAGGGCCGGA
The DNA here is from genome assembly GCA_003551925.1 of Paracoccaceae bacterium. Classification (GTDB taxonomy): domain Bacteria; phylum Pseudomonadota; class Alphaproteobacteria; order Rhodobacterales; family Rhodobacteraceae; genus Rhabdonatronobacter. The sequence continues at coordinate 5,718 of PUOA01000019.1, read as the reverse complement.
TCGAGATGCGCGGCGACGTGCTGCTGACGCAGGGCGACAACATCCTGTCGGGCGACCGGTTGGAGGTGAACCTGACCACCGGCGAAGGCAGCATGGAAGGCCGGGTGCGCACCATCATCCAGCCCGGCCGCTGAGCGATGCGCGACACCGGCAGCGGATCGGTGCCCGGGCAGGCCGGGCTGCGGGTTACGGGGCTGAAGAAAAGCTACAAGCGCCGCGTGGTGATCCGCGATGTCTCGCTCGATCTGGGCCGGGGCGAGGTGGTGGCGCTGCTGGGCCCCAACGGCTGCGGCAAGACCACCTGCTTTTACTGCATCGCCGGGCTGGTCAGCCACGAGGGCGGCAGCGTCGAGATCGACGGGCGCGACGCCACCGGCCTGCCGATGTATCGGCGTGCGCGGCTGGGTATCGGGTATCTGCCGCAGGAGATGTCGATTTTCCGCGGGCTCAGCGTGGCCGACAACATCATGGCGATTCTCGAAGTCACCATCGCCGACCGGTTCACCCGGCGCGACCGGCTCGATGCGCTGCTGCACGAATTCTCCATCGAGCATCTGCGCGATGCGCCCGCGCTGGCGCTCTCGGGCGGCGAACGCCGGCGCGCCGAAATCGCGCGCTGTCTGGCGTCCGATCCGAAATACGTGCTGCTGGACGAACCGTTCGCCGGTGTGGACCCGATCGCAGTGGGCGAGATCCGCGGGCTTGTTGCCGATCTGCGCACGCGCGGGATCGGCGTGCTGATCACCGACCACAACGTGCGCGAAACGCTTGAGATCGTGGACCGAGCGTATATCCTGCACGACGGGGTTGTGCTGATGAGCGGCACGCCGGCTGAGGTTGTGCAGAATGCGGATGTGCGCCGCGTGTATCTGGGAGATCGCTTCACCATGGGATGAGGCATCCGCGCGCCTGTTCCGCGCCGGCCGCGCGCGGGGTGCGCGGTGGCGATGAAGCTTGGACACGCGCTGGCGACCCGGGTGCAGCTGCGCGCCGGGCTTGCGCCGCAGGTGCACCGGGCGCTGGCGCTGTTGCAGCTCGATGCCGCCGGGCTGATCGACGAGCTCGAGCGCGAGGCGGCGCGCAATCCTTTCCTGCGGCTCGAACGCGCACCCCCGCCACCTGTGGCGCTTGCGGTGGCCGAGGTCGCGGCGGCCGCGCCGTCGCTCTATGAAACCCTGCACCGGCAGCTCTCCGAGCAGCGGCTTGCCGCTGGGGTGCTGTCGCTTGCCGTGAAGCTGATGGACGGCCTGCGCCCCGACGGGTATCTGGACCCCGATATTCTGGACAGCCTGCGCGCCGAAGGCGCGGCGCCCGGCAGGCTCGACGCTGCGCTCCGGGCGCTGCAGGCCTGCGATCCTCCGGGCGTGGGCGCGCGCGATCTGCGCGAATGCCTGTCCCTGCAACTGCGCGATGCGGGCCTTGCGCCCGACGCCGCCGAGGCCACCCTGCGCGCGCTGCCGGCGCTTGCCGCGCACGATCACGCGCGGGCCGCGCAGCTCATGGGGACCGACCACGCGGAAGCCGCGCGCCGCGCCGCGCTGGTGCGCACCCTGTCGCCGCACCCGATCGCGCCGCAAGCGGCGGATGCCCCGCCGCTGCTGCCTGATCTGCGCGTGCTCGAGCATCCGTGCGGAGGGCTCGAGGTCGAGGCCGTGCGCGATACCGTTCCGGCGGTCGGGCTCGATGCCGCGATGGTCGCCCGCGCCCGCACCGAAGGCTTCGCGCTCGACCACCTGGCTCGCGCCGAGGCGCTGCTGGAGGCGCTCAATTTCCGCGGCGACACGCTGCTGCGGATCGGTCGGGCACTGCTGGAGCACCAGCACCGCTTCGTCACCGACGGCATCGTCGGGCTGCGCCCGCTGACCCGCCGCGCGCTGGCGGCAGAGCTGGGCCTGCACCCGTCCACCATCACCCGCGCGGTTGCCGGCAAGTCGATCGAGCTGCGCGGGCGGCTCTGGCCGCTGGCCGGGTTCTTCTCGCAGGGGTTGTCGCAGGATGGCGAGGGCACCATTTCGGCCACCGTCGTGCGCACCCGGCTGGCAGCGCTTGTCGCCGAAGAGCCGCCCGGCAAGCCGCGCTCGGATCAGGCGCTCGCCGCGCTGCTGGCGCAGGAGGGCGTTGACATCGCCCGCCGAACTGTCGCCAAATATCGCGACGCGATGCGCATCCCGCCCGCCGCGCAGCGCCGCCGCACGGCGCCACGCGGGCGGCGCTGAGCGCGGACGTCGTGTCGGGCGCGCGTCGCGGGGCCGCGGCCGGCGGATAATCACAAGAGGGGAGAGGCACATGCAGTTTCAGATCAGCGGCAAGCAGATCGATGTGGGCGAGGCGCTGCAGACGCATGTCAGGACCGAGGTCGGCGACATGCTGGAAAAATACGCGCAGCGCCCCACCGACGCGCTGGTGGTGTTTTCGCGCAACGCCCACGAATTCACCTGCGAGACCACGGTGCACCTGTCCACCGGGCTGACGGCGCAAGCCAAGGCGCATGCCTTTGAAATATATGCTGCTTTCGATAAATGTCGCGAGAAGATGGACAAGCAGCTTCGCCGCTACAAGCGCCGGCTGAAAGATCATCACCGCACGCGCTCGGGGCCGGTTGAATTCGCCGGGGCATCCTCGTATATCCTCGCCGCAGACGAGGGGCAGGATGATGGCGAGCCCGAGACGCTGCAGCCGGTCATCATTGCCGAGATGGAAACCCGCATACCGGAGCTGTCCGCCGGAGAGGCCGTGATGCAGATGGAGCTTGCCGAGGCCCCGGTGCTGGTGTTCCGCAACGAACGCCACGGCGGGCTGAATGTCGTCTACCGCCGTGACGACGGCAATATCGGCTGGATCGACCCCCAGACCTGACCTGCGACCCCGCCGCGTGCCCGCGCAAGCCACGGCGCGGGCATACTTCAAGGAGCCGCACATGAACATGGCGAAGTTGCTCGCACCCGATGCCGTTCGCGTGTTCGCCACCTTCTCCAGCAAGAAGCGTCTGTTCCAGGACCTGGGCGAGCTGGTCGAGGCGGTGCACGGGCTCGACGCCGCGACGGTGATTGCAGCGCTGCAGGAGCGCGAGGCCCTGGGCACCACCGGTGTGGGCCGGGGTGTGGCGCTGCCGCATGCGCGGCTGGCGGGGGTCGACCGGGTGGTCGGCGCCTTCTTCAAGCTCGAACGCCCGTTTTCCTACGGCTCGGTCGACAAGGTGCCGGTGGATCTGGTGTTCGCGCTCTTCGCTCCGCGTGACGCGGGCGTCGAACATCTCAAGGCGCTGGCCTTTGTCTCGCGCACGCTGCGCGAGGGGCGCGTCTGCGCCAAGCTGCGCGCCAATTCCGACCCGGCAACGCTGCACGCGATCCTGTCGAGCTCGACCGACAGCCAGGCGGCCTGAGCCACGGGTCAGCCGACGCCGAAGCGTTCGGACCACGCGGGCAGGCCGACGCCGTCCGCAGGCGCCGCGTGCCAGACCCCGCGCGCAATGGCGCGCGTCACGCACAGCGCCGCCGCATGCCCCAGCACCAGCGGGTCGGGGGCGGGTGTCGGGCGCGCGCCGGTGGCCAGTGCAAACACCAGATCACCGTCGAACGGCGTGTGCGCGGGCACGATGGCGCGCGCGATCCCGTCATGCGCGGCCACTGCCAGCCGCGTGCACTGCGCCTTGTCGAGCGCGGCGTCGGTGGCGACGATGGCGAGCGTGGTCGCCTCGCCCGGCTGTTTGGTGCGTGGCGGCATCGCGACCGGCCAGCGGGCGGGCGTCCCCAGCCCGCCGAACTCGGCCCCGATCTCGAACGGCGCGGCCCAGAATTCCGGCCCGTCGCCCACGGTGACGGCGCCCAGCGCGTTGACCGCCACCAGCGCGCCCACCGTGACGCCGCCCGCCAGCACCATCGACGCCGAGCCGATCCCGCCGCGCAGCCCCGCCACGCTGGCCCCGAACCCCGCCCCCGCGCTGCCCAGCTCTACCCGTGCCCCGGCAGCGGCCAGCGCCGCGCGGCCCAGCGCCGGGTAGGGGTTGGCGCGCCAGTCCTTCGCGCCGCCATTGAGCAGGTCGAACAGGATCGCCGCCGGCACGATCGGCACGCGCACATCGCCCACCGGGAATCCCCGACCGGCGGCGCGCAGCGCCTCGGCCACGCCCGAGGCCGCGTCGAGCCCGAAGGCCGACCCGCCCGCCAGCACCAGCGCATCCACCCCGCCGACCAGCTTGTCGGGCGCCAGCAGGTCGGTCTCACGCGTGCCGGGGGCGCCGCCCATGACATGCACGCCAGCGGTCGCGGGCCGGTCCGGCACCACCACCGTCACGCCCGAGCGCAGCGCGGCGTCCTGCGCCTGCCCGACCGCCAGCCCGGCGACATCGGTGATCAGGTTGCGCGGACCGGGTTGCAGCGGGACCGGCGGGGCCGGGCGTGTCATCGGCGTTCCCTTCGTGATGGCCAGAAGCGTCGCTTGCGGCGCCACCCGCGTGCACAGCTGCCGGATTTTCGTGCGATTCGTGCCGATTTCAATTGTGTCTCGCGCGGCAGGATGTGAAAACCCCGCGGATCGATGACGCAGGCGGGCCGCCCCCGCGGGGACCGCACGCGCCGCACCGACTAAGGAGCCCGAGCCAGGATGGCGGAAGATTCGGACCCCAACGCCCCGTGGACAACCCCCGCCGGCATCGGCACCTCGGCCATCACCGCGGTGCTGTTCGTGCTGTTCGTGCAATACCTGCCCACCGTTGCGGCGGGCGAGCCGGTGCGCTGGGTGATTCCCTGGATCCCGAGCCTGGACATCAACCTGACCTTCTGGATCGACGGGCTGAGCCTGATGTTCGCGCTGCTGATCACCGGGATCGGCGCGATGGTCATGCTCTATGCGGCGAAGTATCTGGCCGGGCACCCGCAATACAATCGGTTTGCGCTGTATCTGTTCAGCTTCATGCTGTCGATGCTGGGGCTGGTGCTGGCCGACAACATCATCGCGCTGTTCGTGTTCTGGGAGCTGACCACGTTCACCTCGTATCTGCTGATCGGGTTCAGCCACACCGACCCCAAATCGCGCCGCAACGCGCTGCAGGCGCTCTTGCTGACCGCGGCGGGCGGGCTGGCGTTGCTGGCGGGCTTCATCCTGATCGGGATCACGCAGGGCACGTTCGAGCTGTCCGAGATCAACGCCGCCGGCAGTCTGGAAGGCGAGGCCTTCTACCTCGGCATCCTGATCCTGGTGCTGCTGGGCGCGTTCACCAAATCGGCGCAGGTGCCTTTCCATTTCTGGTTGCCCAACGCGATGGCCGCACCGACGCCGGTGTCGGCCTATCTGCACTCGGCCACCATGGTGAAGGCCGGGGTCTATCTGCTGGCGCGGATGCACCCGTCGCTGTCGGGCTCGGATGTATGGATCTGGGTGCTGTCGATCTTCGGGGCGGTGACGGCGGTGTTTGCGTCCTTCATGGCGCTGCGCCAGACCGACCTGAAGCAGACGCTGGCCTACACCACGCTGATGGCGCTGGGAACGCTGACCATGTTCCTGGCGGGCTCCACCGGCTACGCGATCACCGCGGCGATGACCTTCCTGCTGGTGCATTCGCTCTACAAGGCGGGGCTGTTCCTGATGATCGGCATCGTCGATCACGCCACGCACACGCGCGACGCGAACCTGCTGGGCGGATTGCGCGACAAGATGCCGATCACCGCGGCGGCGGCGGCGGCGGCAGGGCTGGCGATGGCGGGCATCCCGCCGTTCCTG
>PUOA01000192.1 GCA_003551925.1 Paracoccaceae bacterium | reverse complement strand
TGCCCGGCATGTACCTGTGGAACTCCCACCCCAAGGTCTACCTGCCCATCCACGAGACGGGCGAGGAGATCTGCCCCTACTGCGGTGCCCAGTACGTGCTGAAGGACTCCGTGGAGGATGTGGTGACCGTGCGGAAGGGGCGGCGGCAGTCGGATAAGTGAGCGGTATCCGACGGGCGTGACAAACGGACAGCACAACAGCGCTGCCCGCCCGGTGCTGGTGGTAGGCCCGGCGTGGGTGGGCGACATGGTGATGGCGCAGAGCCTGTTCATCAGCCTCCGCCAGCGTCAGCCCTCCGGCAATCGCGCCGCCACCGCCGCGGCGATATCGGCCCCGCAGGCCGCCGCCAGCGCCTTGCGCTCCGCGTGATCGGCCACCGCGCGAGGGGGGTGGAACACAACCTCCACCCCTCCCTGCGGCCATTGCGCCAGCACCGACAGGAAATGGCCGGCGAAATCCATCCCCCCCCACCAACCGAAAAACCGCGCCTCGCGCCCCGAAGGCGCGCGGTAGCTCAGGCTCACCGGCTGCACATGCACCCCCGCGCGCAACCCGGGTTCGAACAGCGCCGCGAACAGCGTCGACTTGAAGGGCAGCACGCGCAGCCCGTCGGTGCTGGTGCCCTCGGGGAAGAACAGCAGCCGCTGCCCCGCGCGCAGCCGCGCCTCGAACAACAGCTTCTGACGCGCGGCCTCGCGCCGGTCGCGGCGGATGAACACCGTGCCCGTGACCCGCGCCAGCACCCCGATCACCGGCCAGCGCGCGACCTCGCCCTTCGCCACGAAATACACCCGGTCGAGCGCGTTCAGCACGAAGATATCCAGCCACGAGACATGGTTGGCCACCAGCGCGCCGGACGCGCCCATCGGCCGACCCGTCACCCGCAGCCGCAGCCCGATGATCGCAAGCGCCAGCCGGCAGACGCCTTGCGTGATCCACGGGCTGAGCGGACGGCGCAGCCCGAAAAGCGGCCGCTCGATCAGCCGCAGCGTCAGATGCACCGCCAGCCCCACCCCGATCAGCGCCGCCAGGGCCAGCACCCGCAGCGCCACAAGGCCCCAGCGCGCGCGCGGCACCTGGTGGGCCGGCGGGGGCACATCGGTCCCCCATGTCATGGCAGCGCCGCCGCGCGCGGCGTTCGCGCAAGAAACGCGCGCCGGCGGGCCGACATCAGCGCGGTGTCCATGACCAGCGACACGTCGACGGTGTTGAAGGCGTGATCGACAAAGGCCCCTTCGCCCACATGCCCGCCCGCGCGCAGATACCCGCGGATCAGTCCGGGGATCTGTGCCAGCGCCGCCTCGCGCTCCAGCGCCTCGGCCGGCAGCAGATCCATGCGCTGGAACCGCTCGGGCCGCGCGCGCACGCGCAGCGGCGGCGGGGCCAGGTGGTGATGATGCAGCCACGACAGCGGCACGCGCAGCCCCTGCGGGTCGGTGCCGTGAAAGCTTGCAACCCCGAACAGAACCTCGATCCCGCGCGCAAGCACGTAATCGGCCAGCCCGTTCCACAGCAGCAGAATGGCCGGGCCGTTGCGATAGGCGGGGTCGACGCAGGACCGGCCCAGCTCAAGCAGCCGACGCCGCGACCGCTTGAGCGGCGTCAGATCGTATTCGGCCTCGGAGTAGAAACCGCCAAACCGCTCAGCGCGCGTGCCCGGCAGCAGCCGGTAGGCGCCCACGACATGGTCGAGCGTTGCGGGGTCGCGGCACGGATCCACCAGCAGCAGGTGATCGCAGACCCGGTCGAAGCGATCTCGCTCCAGCCGCACGGCATGATCGACCATCGCACCCCGTGCACCCAACTCGGTCACGAAGACGCGGTAGCGCAGCCGCTGGGCTGCGCGCCGGTCAAGGGCATCCCGCGCCAGCCGAACCTCAAGCGAGGTATCACGCAGAGGTTGTGCGCCGGAAACAATCTGCACGAAAGACTCCATTTGTTTCCATCGCTCAGGCAAGCGCCTGCGGTCGCAGCCGCCAGCACGCGCGGGATTCTGGCGTTGTTGACTCACGTTCAGGTTGTGTTACGGTCGGCAGCATCAACACAAATGTGATCACCCCTCAAGGCTGGGTTCAAGCGGGACATGCGACACATCGATCACCTGTTTGCCATGCTCTTCGAACATGACGGTGACACGGTCGCCGATACGGGACTGGACCTGCCCCAGCCCCCATTCGGGCGCGGCCGGGTTGCGCACCAGCATACCGGGTTCGAACAGACTGGCGGGATACGGCATCAAGGGCTCCCTGAATGACGGTTGACCTGACGGCCGCGGCGACATCGGACCACGATCTTGCAACGCAGCTGGGATCGGTCATCGCCGCGCGGATGTGCCACGACCTGATCAGCCCCATCGGCGCGATCGGCAACGGCGTGGAGCTTCTGGAACTCGCCGGCGGGCGCGAGGGCGCCGAGCTTGCGCTTGTGTCCGAAAGCGTCGCGCAGGCGCAGGCGCGGGTGCGGTTCTTCCGCCTGGCTTACGGCGAAGTCGGCGCCGACCAGCGCATCAAGGCGCAGGAGGTGCGTTCGATCCTGGGCGCTCTGACGCGGGGACGCCCGCTTCGCATCGAGTGGGCGATTGACGGCGACATGCCGCGGCGCGACGTGAAGCTTGCCTTCCTGCTGATCCAGTGCCTGGAGTCGGCGCTGGTCCGCGGCGGCACGATCACGATCAGCCCCGACCAGGCCGGGCGTTGGCGGCTGGATGCGCAGGGCAAGCGCCTGCGGATCGACGACGCGCTGTGGCGCCAACTCGGCACGCGCCAGCCGCGCCCCCCGCTGCGCGCCAACACGGTGCAGTTCGCACTGGCAGCGCTGCACTGCCGGAGCATCGGCGCAACGCTCGATGTCCGGCACGAGGTCGGCGCCGGGGACGACGGGGCGATCGATATTCGCTTTCATTGCGGCGCCTGAGCCCCCCTGCGACCCGGCCACGGCCTCCGCGCGCGCTCAGCTTTCGGGCTCGACCCCGCTCGCGCGCCAGTGATCTTGCGCCTTGAGCGCTTCCATCACTTCACGCGGCATGTAGGTCTCGTCGTGCTTGGCCAGGATCTCGTGAGCTTCGAACACCCCATTGACCAGTCGTCCCGTGCCGACCATGCCCTCGTTTTCGGCAAACAGATCGGGCAGGATCCCGCGGTAGCGCACTTCGACCGAGGCCGGCCCGTCGGTGACGCGGAACACCACCGTATCCGACCGCCCGCGCACGATCGAGCCGGGCTCGACCAGCCCGCCGATGCGGAACACCTCGGTCTCGGCCGGGGGTTCGGCCATGACCTGCGAGGGCGAGCGGAAGAAGTTGATCCCGTCGCGCATCGCATAGCCGATCAGCGCCGTCGACAATGCAAGCGCGACCACGGCAACGGAAATGACCTGAATTCGGCGGCGTTTCTTGAGTGTCTTCATCTCAGCCTCACGTCACGGAAAGACGGGCGCGCCCATGAGCCCCGTGGTTTCTTCGATCCCCAGCATCAGGTTCGCGTTCTGCACGGCCTGCCCGGACGAGCCCTTGCACAGGTTGTCCAGCGCGACCACCACCATGGCCCGGCCCGGAACGCGATCCCCTGCGACCCCAATATGCACGAAGTTCGAGCCGCGCACATCATGAGTCGACGGCACTGTGCCAAAAGGAAGCAGATGCAAGAATGACTCAGCGCAATACCGGGCCTGCAAAACCGCGTGAATGCGCGCGCCATCGCCGTCGACCCAGGCGGTGGCAAGGATCCCGCGGTTCATCGGCACCAGATGCGGCGTGAACTGGACCTGCACCGGCCGCCCGGCGAGCGCCGAGAATTCCTGATCGAATTCGCCCAGATGGCGATGCGTGCCGCCGACAGCGTAGGCGTTCGTGCCCTCGGACAGTTCGGCGTGCAGAAGGGTTTCCCTGAGCGACCGCCCTGCCCCCGACACCCCGCATTTGAGGTCCAGAATGATGCGATCGAGATCGATCACCCCTTCGGCGATCAGCGGACGCAGCGCATATTGTCCGGCCGCCGCGTTGCACCCCGTCCCGGCCACCAGCCGCGCGGCGCGGATGTCGTCGCGGTAGAATTCGGTCAGGCCATACACCGCCTGCGCCTGCAGATCGGGCGCGGCATGGGGCTTGCCATACCATTTCTCATAGGCGGCCACGTCACGCAGCCGGAAATCGGCGGACAGGTCCACCACGCGCAGGCTCGGCGGCAGCGCGCCGATCACCGCCTGGCTGGTCGCGTGCGGCAGCGCGCAGAAGGCCAGATCGATGCCGGAGAAATCGACCTCGTCGATCCGGGTCAACGCGGGCAGGTCCAGATGGCGCAGGAACGGGAACACCTGCGCCATGGTCATGCCCGCCTTGCGCTCGCCCGTGAGCGCGGCGATTTCAAGCTGCGGATGCGTGGCAATCAGCCGGACGAGTTCCGCGCCGGTGTAGCCGGAGGCGCCAAGAATGGCGATCTTGTGGGTCATCGGGGTCTCACGTGTTTGTCGATGTCGGTGGGCTCAGGCGGGCTCGAACGCAACCTGTCGTCGCAGGAACTGCGTGGCCTTGCGCGCGACATTGACCGGGTCGCCGGTGGTCAGGAAGCGGCTCTCGGTGCCCGGGCCCAGCATCTCGGGGCGGCGGGTCAGGTAGTCGTCAAGGCTCGCCGCCACCAGATCGGGCTGCGAGAACACGCGCACCTGCGGGCCCAGCGCCGCCTGAAACGCGTCCTCCATCAGCGGGTAATGGGTGCAGCCCAGCACCGCGGCTTCAGGGCGCGGCATCCGGCGCAGGAGCGCCTCGACATGGCTGTGCACCAGCGCCTCGGCCAGGATCAGGTCGCCCTGTTCGATGGCATCCACCACGCCCGCGCAGGGCTGCGCTTCCACATCCACGCCGATGGCGCGGAACGCCAGCTCGCGCTGGAAGGCGCGGCTCTGCACCGTGGCCGGCGTGGCAAACAGCGCGACATGCTTCACCGCGACCTCGCGCGGGGGCGAGTTGTCGCCCCATTGCCGTTCGGTCAGCGCCTCGATCAGCGGCACGAAGACACCCAGCACGCGCTTGTCGGCGGGCACCCAACGCTCCTGCATGCGCCGCAGCGCCGCGGCCGAGGCGGTGTTGCATGCCAGGATCACCAGATCGCAGCCCTCGGACCACAGCCGCTCGACCCCCGCGCAGGTCAGCGCGTAGATGTCGTCGGCGTCACGCGTGCCATAGGGCGTGTGCGCGTTATCGCCCAGATAGACGAACGGCACCTGTGGCAGGCGGCGGGTCAGCGCCCCCAGCACGGTCAGCCCGCCCAGCCCCGAATCGAACACACCAACCGCCATCGCCTGCCCTCACGCCGCTTGCGCACCGCATAGCGCGAAAGCGGCGCCGCGCCAACCGCGCCCGGATCAGGCGTTGGCTTCGCGGATCTTTTCGGCGGCGTCCTTGTCGTATTGAACGCCCTTGCTGTCGAACAGCTGGTCCAGCTCGCCCGAGAGCGTCATCTCGGTGATGATGTCGCAGCCACCGACGAATTCGCCCTTCACATAGAGCTGCGGGATGGTCGGCCAGTCCGAGAAGTCCTTGATGCCCTGGCGGATCGCCTCGTCGGCAAGCACGTTGACGTCGGCGAATTCCACGCCCATGAAGTTCAGCACCCCTGCGACGCGGCTGGAAAACCCGCATTGCGGCATGGTCTTGGTGCCCTTCATGTAGAGCACCACGTCGTTCTTCTCGATCGTCTCGCGGATCTGGGCTTCGGCGGTCATGTGCGGGTCCTGTGTTCTGGAGCGGTCGGTCAGTCGGGGGCCTTGGTGGTCAGCGCGAGCGCGTGCAGTTCGCCATGGCTGCCATCCATCTTGCCCCTGAGCGCGGCGTAGACGGCACGTTGCTGCTGCACACGGTTGAGGCCGCGAAAGCTCTCGTCCACCACCTCGGCGGCGTAATGGTTGCCGTCGCCGGCAAGGTCGGTGATGGTGATCCGTGCGGCGGGAAACCCCTCGCGCAGCAGGGTTTCGAGCTGTTGTGCCGTGATGGCCATGTGGCTGTCCTCGTGTCTTGCGTGCGAAACGTAATCCCATGGCGCGCCCGCTTCAAGCGGGCGATCAGCGGCGGCGGCGCTTGACCCCGCCGCGCTGGCCGGGGCGCCCGGCGGTCGACCGGCCCTTGCGGCTCGTCGCC
>PUOA01000134.1 GCA_003551925.1 Paracoccaceae bacterium | reverse complement strand
GTCGAGCATCTCGCCGCGGTTTCGCGACCTGTTCGAGGAAGGGTTGCAGATCCCGCCCATGAAGCTGGTGCGCGCAGGCCGGATGAACGAGGATTTCCTGCGCCTCTATCGCGCCAACTGCCGCACGCCGGATGTGAATCTCGGGGATATCAAGGCCATGCTCGCCGCGCTGCGGGTGGCGGACCGTCGTATCCTCGAGCTCGTCGCGCAGTTTGGCGTGGACACGTTCCTTGCCGCGCAGGATGCGCTTGCGGACTATGCCGCGGCCAAGGCGCTGGAGGTGCAGCGCAGCATCCCCGATGGCACCTACACGTTCTGGGACTTTCTGGATGACGACTACAACTCGCCCATCCCGGTGCGGGTGCGCTGCGCGCTGAGCGTGCACGCGGGGCAGGTGCATCTGGATTTCGCGGGATCGGACCCGCAGGTCTCGGCGGCCTACAACATTCCCACGGCGGGCAAGCGCCATCCGTGGCTGACGCTGAAGATGATGCATTTCATCTTCTCAAACGACCGCAGCATTCCGCTGAACCACGGCGTCTTTCGCCACATGACCGTGAACGCCCCGCGCGGAAGCGTGCTCAACCCCGAACCGCCCGCCGCGGTGGGCATTCGCAGCGCCACCGCGATCCGCGTGAACGAAGCGCTGATGGGGGCGGTGGCCGCGGCGCGGCCCGAACTGATCCCGGCCCCCTCGGGCGGCATCATGATCCCGCTGGTGCTGGTCGAGCAGGATGAGGTCACCGGCAAGCGCAGCGTGATGGTGCTGCAGTCGCTGGTGGGCGGGACCGGAGCGCGGCATGGCGCCGACGGGGTCGATGGTCGCGATTCGAGCCTTGCCAACCAGCGCAACACCCCGATCGAAAAGACCGAGGAAGAGGCCGAGGCGGTGATCACCGACTACGCGCTGCGCCCCGATTCGGGCGGGCCAGGGCGCTGGCGCGGCGGAACGGGGGTCGCGTTCTCCGTGCGCATCGCCAAACCCGGCAGCGCGATCCTCGGCCGCGGGATGGAGCGCTTCGTGTTCCCGCCCTGGGGGATGGATGGCGGGCATCCGGGGGCCAAGGCGCGCGTGCTGGTCAACCCCGGAACGCCGCGGGAGATCGATCTGGGCAAGATCGACATCTTTCACCCCGAGCCCGGCGACATCGTCACCATTCTGACGCCCGGTGGCGGCGGACACGGCGACCCGCTGGACCGCGAGATCGATGCGGTCATCCGCGATGTGCGCATGGGCTATGTCAGTGCGGACGCGGCGCAGCGCGATTACGGCGTGGTGATGCGTCCGGGCGGCGGCGCCGACCGGGACGCCACCCAGGCCCTGCGCGCCCGGATCAGGGACCAGCGCCCGCCCCGCCCGGTTTTCGATTTCGGCCCCGAACGGCGCGCGTGGGAGGCCGTCTTCGACGACGCCACGATGACCGAGCTGAACGCGCTGCTGATGCGGATGGGGTCATCGGTGCGCAGCCAGCGCCGCGAACGGCTGTTCCTGCGCGTGGTGCCGGCGCTGGCCTCGGGCAAGGGCAGGGCGCTCGACACGCTCATCGACGATATCGACGCGGCTCGCGCCCGGCTGGCCGACGAACTTTCGGACCTGCGCGCGCAGGTCGCTGATCTTGACGGGAGGACTGACCATGGCTGAAGCGAGACACGACTTCTATCTGCTCACCCCGGGGCCGCTGATCGTCCCGGCCGAGATCAAGGCCGGCATGGTCCGCGACCGCAACCCCGGCGGGTCGGACCATATCGCGATCACGCGCGGGGTTCGGGACTACATGCTCGAGCTCTGCAACGGTCGCGACACGCACGAATGCGTGCTCCTGCAGGGCAGTGCCACATACGGGGTCGAGGCGGGCTTTCTGTCGTTGCTGCCGGCTGACGCGCGGCTGCTGGTCCTGGTCAACGGGTTTTACGGAAACCGCCTGCGCGAGGTCGCCGAGGCCGCGCGTGTCGACACCGTGACGCTCGAGCTGCCGAACCTTCCGCTGCCCACGCGCGCCGATCTGGAGCGCGCGCTCGATGCGGATCCGAAGATCACCCATATGGTGCTGTGCCAGGCGGAAACCGGCACCGGCGTGCTGAACCCGGTCGAGATGTTCGCCGAGGTCGCCCGCGAGCGCGGGCTGGGCCTCATGGTCGATTCCGTGGCCTGCTTCGGGGGGGTCGAGATCGATGTCGCGGCGCTGGACGTGGACGCCGTGTTCGTCTCGCCCAACAAGTGCCTGGAAAGCGTGCCGGGAGTCGCGATCACGATCGTCAAGCGCAGCACCTTGCTGGCGTCCGAGGGGCGCTGCCCGTCCGGGGTCCTGGACCTGCACGCGCAGTGGAAGTTCATGCAGGAGACGGGAAACTGGCGCTGGACACCACCCACCCATGTCATGGGCGCGCTCGGCGTTGCCTGCGAGCGTCACCGCCGCGAGGGCGGATCGGGGCCGCGGCTGGAGCGGTATCGCCGAAGCTGGCGCGTGCTGGTCGACGGGTTGCGCCAGCGCGGGTTCCGCACGCTTCTGCCCGATGATGTCGCCGTGCCGATCATTGCCACCTTCCATGACCCCGACGACCCGGCCTATTCCTTCGCCGCGTTCCATGCCGCCATGCTGCGCCGCGGGATCGAGATCTTTCCCGGACGTCTGACGGCGATGGGGACGTTCCGCATCGGCGTGATGGGCGATCTGGTCGAGGAGGACATGGTCCATGTTCTGGGGCAGATGTGCGACGCGCTCGAGGAAATCGGCGTGCGCCTGCCGGTGAGTGCAGCCCCCGGCGACGTGGAAACCGTCTGATGGAACGGATCCTGATCATCGATCCGCAATTCGACGACGATCCCGATGTCGAACGCGAAGTCACCGGCGACGGGGCACAGCTCGACATCGTGCGCGCGGTGGAGACCGAGGCCGAGCGCGAGCTGCTGCGCCGCGCGCATGCCGTGGTGAACTGTCGCAGCCGTCATTTCCTGCCGCGTCGCCTGGTCGAGCAGATGCACGAAGCTCGGATCGTCGTGCAGGCGGGGGTGGGGTTCGATCACATCGACACCGAGGCCTGCGCCGAACGCGGGATTCCGGTGTGCAACACCCCCGACTACGGCACCATGGAGGTGGCCGATCACGCCATCGCCATGCTGCTGGACCTCATGCGCGGCACGACCGCCTACAACAACCGTTTGCTGGTGCGCGATGATGCCTGGAACACCAAGGCGCTGCCGGTGGCGCCGGTGCGCCGGCTGCGCGGTCAGGTCTATGGTGTGGTCGGGCTGGGGCGCATCGGGCTGGCGGCGGCGCTGCGCGCCTCGGCGTTCGGGCTTGATGTGGTGTTCCATGACCCGCATCTGCCTGCGGGGGCCGAACTGGCGCCGGGCTTCCGGCGGGCAGATACCCTTGTCGAGCTGCTGGCGCAGGCCGATATCGTCAGCCTGCATTCTCCGCTCAACGACGCGACGCGCGGGATGATCGATGCCGAAGCCGTGGCGGCGATGAAGGATGACGCGATCCTCATCAACACCGCGCGGGGGCGGATCATCGACCTCGATGCGGTCGAGTCCGGCTTGCGCAGCGGCAAGATCAGCGCGGTGGGTCTCGATGTGCTCCCCGAAGAGCCGCTTGAGCGCAGCCATCCGCTCCTGGCGGCATGGAGCGCCGGCGAAAGCTGGCTCGAAGGGCGGCTGCTGATCACCCCGCATGCGGCCTTTTTCACGCCGCAGAGCCTGCGCGACATGCGGCGGCTATCCATGCTGGCCGTGGTGCAGTATCTTCGCCGCGGGCACTTGCGCAGTTGTGTCAATACCGAGCAATTGCGCGCGCACGGCTTCTGCAAGCCTGGCGCGACTCCGGCGCGGCAGGCCCGGGCGCTGGCAGGCTAGGGCAGGGGTCCCACGACGGATGTGCGAACAGGAACGGACACGGCGGAATGAACGACGACAACGACCAGCAGCTTTCGGGGTTGCCCAAGCCCAAGCGGGCGCTCCTGACCACTGCGATCGCCGATGCTGTGGCCGAGGCCATCGCCACGCGCCACCTGAGTCCGGGCGTGCGGGTCGTCGAAACGACGCTGGCCAGGACCTACAACACCAGCCGCGTGCCGGTGCGCGAGGCGCTCAAGGTGCTGCACACGCAGGGAATTCTGACCGGTGGCGGGCATCGCGGCTATCGCGTGGCCGAGTTCTCCGCCGAAAAGGTGGCGCAGGTGACCGAGCTGCGGCTGAGCCTTGAAACGATCCTGTGGCGCGATGCGCTGTTGCGCTGGCAACGCGACGGCCCGGACCTGTCCGAGGCCGAAGAGATGATCCAGCGCATGGCCTTCGCCGCCCGCGGCGGCGATTTCCGAGGCATCCTGAAATGCGATCTGGGCTTTCACCGCGCCATCTGTGCGCAGGCGCAGAACAATGTCGCCTACATGTGCTGGGATGCCATCGCGCGGCACACCCTGATCATCTTCAACCTGGCGCGCTATCGCGACCGCGACCTGCGCGCTGTCGTTACCCGCCATCGACGTCTGCTGGCGTGGCTGACGGACAACCTCGACACGCCGGTGGACGAGGGGGCGCTGCGCAAGGTTCTTGCCGACCACATGCAGGGCAATCGTCTGATGCGCCCGGACCTGCCGGACGACGCGACCGCCACAGGGTCGCCGGCCGGCAAGTGACCCACCGCCCGAACGGACGCCGCGCGGCGCGCGAGCGCCGACACCTAGCCGGCCGCCCCGCGCGCCTTGAACGCCTCGTACTCCCTGAGCGTGGCGTCATTGGGGGGATAGGTTCCCGCCAGCGGCGCGCCACCGCGGACCTTTTCCAGCACGAACGCCTCCAGCGCCTCGCGGTTCGCCGCAGCTTCGGCGATTTCGCCAACCAGTGCAGCCGGGATCGCGACCACCCCGTTGCCGTCGCCCACCATCACGTCGCCCGGAAAGACGGTGACGCCCGCACATGCGACCGGGACGTCGAGGTCCATCACCATCCGGTGCGACCCCAGCGGCTTTGCGGCGTTGCCCATCGCAAACACCGGAAGATCGATTCCCGAGATCGCGGCCGCGTCGGCCACGCCGCCGTCCAGCACCACCCCGGCGACGCCCTTCACCTGCAGGAAGGTGGTCATGATGTCGCCCATGAACGCGGTCCGCGTCTCGCCTCCCATGCTGACCACGAGCACGTCGCCGGGCCGCGCGTCGTCAACCGATTTTCCCTGAAGATTCGGGCGCTTGCCTGCGTCCTGATCGGCCAGGATATCCTCGCGCACGGGCAGCGTGTGCACGGTCCGCGCGGGCCCGCAGAAGGACACCGCGCCGGGGTTGACGGGTGCCGGACCCACGATGTGCGTGTTGCGATACCCCTTGCGCCACAGCAGCGACACGATCGCGGGGACCGATGATGCCATCAGCAGCATGTGGGTTCTTGAGTCGATCTGTGGAACATTCGTCATGCACGCGCCCTTGAATACCGCTTTTCACAGTGCATAAACTTGGTAAGATTGTAAGACAATAGCAAACTGCTGTCGTCCCTCCGGCGACGCGCAAGACGAAGGGTCGGGCAGATGACGCAACCGGGCACGAGCCAGCACGCCGACGACGATGATGCGCGGATTCTGGGATCGCTTGGCCGGATCGTCGGCGACCGCCACGTGATCGCCGATGCAGCGGGGCGCGCCGGGTTCGATACCGACTGGCGGGGCATGTTCGCGGGGCGATCGCTCGCGGTGGTGGCGCCGGCGGACGCGGCGCAGCTTGCCGACGTGGTGCGCCTGTGTGCGGCGCGGCGGCTTGCGATCGTTCCGCAAGGCGGCAACACGGGGCTGTGTGGCGGGGCGACGCCCGACACCAGCGGGCGGCAGATCGTGGTCACGCTGCGCCGGATGACCGGGCTGCGCCATCTCGACCCCGAGGACGCCGTGATGATCTGCGACGCCGGGGTGCCTCTGGCAGCGGCGCAGGAGCACGCGGCCGACGCCGGGCTGTTGTTGCCGATCGCGATCGCTTCGGCCGGCAGCGCGACGGTCGGCGGTGCAATCGCCACCAACGCCGGCGGGGTCAACGTCCTGCATTACGGTTCGATGCGGCGGTGCGTGATGGGGGTGGAGGCCGTGCTGGCCGATGGCACCGTCTGGAGCGATCTCGGCGGGTTGCACAAGGACAACACCGGGTTCGACCTGTCCGCGCTGCTGGCGGGGTCCGAGGGAACGCTCGGCATCATCACGGCTGCGGCGCTTGCTCTGGCGCCGCGCCCGTCGCGGCATCTGACGTTTCTGGCCGGGCTGCCGGATCTGGTGCGCGCCAACGCCGCGCTTGCCGCGTTGCGCGCGCGCACCGGTGAGGCCATCACCGCATGGGAGGTCTTCTCGGCCACCTCGGCCGATCTGCTGCACGCCGAGGGGCCGCGCCTCTCGCTGCCGCTGGCACGACCGCACCCGTGGTATCTGCTGGGCGAAGTGTCGTTGTTCGGACCCGGGGACGCGCGCGAGGAGCGGGCGTTCGAAGATCTCGCTGCGGTCCTGGAGAACGCCGGTATCGACGATGTGACGCCCGCTGCATCGGGCAGCCAGCGCCAGGCACTCTGGGCGCTGCGCGAGGGCATCACCGAAGCCGAGCGCGCCGTCGGTCCCAGCCTCAAGCACGACATCGCGGTGCGCCCGTCACGGATCGCGGCGCTGGCAACGCATCTGGCCGACGAATGCAGGCGGCTTGACCCGCGCCTGCGCGTGAACATCTTCGGCCATATGGGCGACGGCAACCTGCATGTGAACGCGTTGCCGCTCGTCAGGGACACGGCCCTGCCCGTGGCCCTGGCCGAAGCTGTCACACGGATGATCCACGATGCCACCCACGCCGCCGGGGGCAGCTTTTCGGCCGAACACGGCGTCGGGCAACTCAAGCGCGCCGAGATGCGCCGCTACAAGGACGCATCAGCGCTGCGCGTCATGCAGCGCATCAAGACGGCGCTCGATCCCGATGGCGTGTTCAACCCCGGCAAGGTGCTGCCGTGAGCGGGTCCGTCCCCTTGCTCGATGTGCGCGATCTGGTGGTCGAATTCCAGACGCCCGATGCCACCCTGCGCGCGCTGGATGGCATCACCTTTTCAATCGCGCCAGGCGAGATCCTGGGCGTGGTGGGCGAATCGGGTGCAGGCAAGTCTCTGACCGGACTGGCCATTTCACGCCTGATCCAGCCGCCGGGCAAGATCGTGGCGGGCGAGGTGCGCCTGAACGGCCAGCGGATCGACGCCCTGCCGGACCGCGCGATGCGCCGCATCCGTGGCAAGCGCATCGCCATGGTGTTCCAGGACCCGCAGACCAGCCTCGACCCGCTGTTCCCGATCGGCGACCAGATCGTCGAGACCATTCGCGCGCATCTGGACCTGTCGCGGCGCGCTGCGCGGGCGCGCGCGATCGCGTTGCTCGAGGAAGTCGGCATTCCGTCGCCCGCCGCGCGGATCGACGCCTATCCGCATGAATTCTCGGGGGGAATGCGGCAACGAGTGGTGATCGCGCTGGCCCTGTGCGCCGAGCCGGAGCTGATCATCGCGGATGAGCCGACAACGGCGCTCGATGTGGCGGTGCAGGCGCAGATCCTGGATCTGCTGGCGCGGCTGTGTCGCGACAGGGGCATGGCGATGATGCTGGTGACGCATGACATGGGTGTCATTTCCGAGATCACGCAGCGGGTGGCGGTGATGTATGCCGGCCGGATCGTCGAACTTGGTGCTACCGCCGAGATCACCGCCCAGGCCCGCCACCCCTATTCCGAGGGGCTGATGGGCGCAATTCCGACGCTCGAGGCGCGCACCGAACCGCTGCTCCAGATCCCCGGCACCATGCCGCGCCTGACGGCGATCCCGCAGGGCTGCGCGTTTCACCCGCGCTGCACGCGCGCCTTCGCCCCCTGCGACATCATCCGGCCCGCGCTGCGACCGCTTCCCGACGGGCACGCGGTTGCGTGCCATCTGCATGATCCGACCCACAAGGAGACGCGGCCATGACCCCGGCGAACGAAGGTCTGCACGCCGCCGCGGCGCAGGGGGCGGCGGATCGATCCCGGCCCTATGTCCGGGTGCGCGGGCTGTCGCATGAATTCGACCTGTCCGACGGGGTGATGTCGCGTCTGCTCAGCGGCAGCAGGCCGCGCGTGTTGCGCGCGGTGAACGATGTCAGTTTCGACATCCGGCAGGGCGAGACTTTCGCGCTGGTGGGGGAAAGCGGATCGGGGAAATCGACCATCGCGCGCATTCTGGCCGGGCTGATGGCCGCGCGCGCGGGCAAGATCACCATCGACGGGCACGCGATCGCGGCCAACCGAGCGCGCCCGGCCGCGTTGCTCAAGGCGACGCAGATGGTGTTTCAGGACCCTTATGCCAGCCTGAATCCCCGGTGGCGTGTGGAGCGCCTGATCGCCGAGCCGATCCGCCACATGCCTGCCGCGGCGCGCACCGAGCGGGTTCATGAGCTGCTGCGCCTTGTCGGTCTGGACCCGCTGGACAGTGTAAAGTTTCCGCATCAGTTTTCAGGCGGGCAACGCCAGCGGATCGCCATCGCGCGCAGTCTGGCGGCGAATGTGCCGTTTCTGGTGTGCGACGAACCCACCTCGGCGCTCGATGTCAGCGTGCAGGCGCAGATCCTCAACCTGATGCGCGCGCTGCAGGCCCAGCTGGGGCTGACCTATCTGTTCATCAGCCACAATCTGGCCGTGGTGCGCTACATGGCCACCAATGTCGGCGTGCTCTATCTGGGCCGGCTGGTCGAGGTGGGGCCGGCCGAGCGGATCCTTTCGGCCCCGCGCCATCCGTATACCCGGATGCTGCTGGAGGCCGTCCCCGGCACCGGCTTGCCGCGCGCGACCGTGCAGGGCGAGGTTCCAAGCCCGATCACCCCGCCGCCGGGCTGCACGTTCCACCCCCGCTGCCCGCTGGCCGAGGACATCTGTCGACGGCAGATCCCCGAGTTCCGCGACGGCGTGGCCTGCCACCTGGCGCATCGCGCCGAGGGCGCGGGAAAGGGGCCCTGAATGCCCAAAACCAGACAGGCTGTCCTATTGTATAACAATGCTGCGGGTGCTAGGGTGCGAGGAGTCCGCCGCACAAGGCGCCAAGCCCAGTTCACTGCGCCCATTTCACTGCGCCCCGTTCACTGCGCCCCGTTCACTGCGCCAGCCCGTGTGCCAGTCAGGGCGCCAGTCAGGGCGCCAGTCAAGAAGCGAGCCTGTCCATGACCGCCACGCAAAGCACACCTCTCGCGATTCTCGGCATGGGGCGTTGGGGTGAGCGGCTTGTGCGGTCGGTTCAGGGGGTCAGCGACAGCACGCAGTTTGCGGCGGTGATCAGCGGGTCTCCGAAGCGGGTGGCGCCGGTGGCCGACGCGCTCGGGCTCAAGGTTCTGCCCGATCTGGACACGGCGCTGAAACATCCCGGGATCGCCGGCATCGTCATCGCGACCCCGCATTCGCGCCATGCCGACGCCATCGCCGCATGCCGCAGCGCAGGGATGCCCGCGTTGGTTGAAAAGCCCTTCACGCTCACACGGGCAGCCGCGGATGCCGCCATTGCCACGGGCGACAGTCTTGTCCTGGCCGCCCACAACCGACGGTTCCTTCCCGCAGCGCGCGCCGTGCAAGCGGCCATTGCGGGGGGCGAGCTTGGAACGATCCTGCACATCGAGGCGAATTTTTCGGGCAATGTCGTCGGGCGCTATGTCGATGGCATGTGGCGCAGCGACACCACCGAAAGCCCGGCGGGAGGGCTTGCGGGGTCCGGCATTCACATGATCGACCTCATCATCGCATTTGCCGGTCCGGTGGCGTCGGTGCATGCGGTCTCCTCGCGGCGTGTGCCCGATCTTCCGGTGGATGATACGATGGTGGCGCTGATGCGGCTGCGGTCGGGGGCAAGCGCGGTGCTGTCATGCGTGACGGCGTCGACGTCGTGCTTCCAGCTCAGGGTTTTCGGCACCGGCGGCTCGGCGGATATCAGCGATCAGGACACCGTCACCTTTGCAGCGCCTGACGGAACGCGCCGCACCCTGAACTTTCCGCCCGTCGACATCGAGCGCGCCGAGATCGAAGCGTTCGGCGCAGCGATCCGGGGCGAGGCACCCTATCCCGTCGCGATGGACGAGGTGCTCAACGGCGTCTCGGCGTTCGAAGGGGTTTCGCGATCGCTTGCCGCAGGCGCGACGGTGGATGTCTGAGCGCCGCCCCAGGGGGGGCGCAGGGCAAACGCAGGATCCGGGCCGATGCACCGCCGGGTGAACACGTCTGCGCCGACCGCCGACCGCCGACCGCCGACACGCCGACCACCGGCAGCATCAGGGGATAGTCGCCGACCATGGAATTCTGAGCGATTTCCGGCAGCCCGCCGATGACCTGCGACACGTCCGAACGCGTCCTGCCCATGTCGAAGGTCAGGGCCGTGACCCCGCGCGCGGTGGGTCTTGCGGCGTCGTCGGGCACCGAGGCTTCCTTGTGAACGATCAGCCGGGCGCCCTGGGTCTCGGCCATGACGAAATCGGTGAACGTGCCCCCGACGTCGATCCCGATGCGGTATCGTCCGTGATCGCTCATCTGGTCCGCTGGTTGGCGCGGGGGCGGCGCCGGTGATGCCCGCGCGCTGGGGCGCAGGATAGCGGATCCGTGCTGTCATACAAGCCAGCAAAAATGGCCCGGCGGCGTCAGAGGCTTCGGGCCACCATCCGCCCGCTTCCGGCAGCGGCGCACAGCGCCCCGTCGCGCACGATCACCGCGCCGCGCCGCAGAACCGTGTGCGGCCAGCCCCGAACGGTCCGACCGGCATAGGGTGTGTAGCCGGTCCGGTCCGCCACATCGGCATCGCGCAGGGTCCGGCGGCGCTCGGGGTCCCAGAGCACCAGATCGGCGTCGGCCCCGATGGTGATGACACCCTTCGCCGGCGCCATTCCATAGATGCGCGCCGGGTTTGCGGCCGTGATCCGGGCAAACTGCACAAGCCCGCGCGCCCCGTCATGCGCCAGCGCATCGAAGGCCAGCACAAGCCGCGCGCCGATCCCGGGCACGCCGTTGGCGATCTGCTTGAAGCTTGATTCGGGGCCGTGCTTGAGCTTGCCCGTTTCGTCATGGGCATAGGGCGCGTGGTCCGAGGACAGGATCTGCAGGTCGCCGCGCTCCAGGCCCTTCCACAGCGCGTCCCGGTCCCGCGGTCCCCGCGGTGGCGGCGAGCACATCCATTTCGCCCCTTCCAGTCCCGGCTTGTCCAGATCCTCGGGCCCCAGAAACAGGTATTGCGGGCAGGTCTCGGCGTGCACCTCGGCGCCATCGCCGAGCGCGGCGCGGATCGCGGCGACGCCCTCACGGGTGGAGACGTGAAAGATCGACACCGCCGCCTCCGCAAGCCGCGCGAGGTCGATCACCCGGCGCACGGCCTCGACCTCGGACAGCCGCGGGTGTGCGTGGGCGTGATACTTCGGCGCGGTCTTGCCCGCGGCAAGCAGCTTGCGGCTCATCCATGCGATCATGCCGTGGTTTTCGGCGTGCACGCAGACCAGCGCGCCGTGCCGCCGCGCGATCTCGAGGATATCGAGGATATGTTCGTCACTGACCGACAGGCGATCATAGGTCATGAACACCTTGACCGAGCGGTGCCCGGCCTCGATCAGCGCGGGAAGTTCGATGTCAAGCGTGGGCGCGTCGGGGTTGCCGATCATGAGATGGAACCCGTAATCGATCACCGCTCCGGCGGCGGCGCGGCGGGCATAATCCTCCACCACCTTGGACAGCTTCATGCCGCGATGCTGCGCGGCAAAGGCCAGCACGGTGGTCGTGCCTCCCAGCGCGGCGGCGGATGTGGCGCTTTCCCAGTCGTCTGCGGTCATCAACCCGGTTGCCGAGACCTGTTCGATATGCGCGTGCACATCGACACCGCCGGGCATGACGATCTGCCCGGTGGCGTCGATTTCCTCGGGCGCGGGGGGCAGGCCATCGGCCAGCGCCACGATCCGCCCCCCGGCGACGCCGATATCGGCGCGGATGACATCCTGCCCGCTGACCACGGTTCCGCCGCGGACGACAAGTGTCAACGTGTCGAGCGTCGTGTTCTGCATTCCGGTTCCAGCTCCGTTCGCGCGATTGCCGCGCCGGTGGGGGATCGCGCGCCTCCAGCCAGCCCGGGTGGTCGGCGAAGGCGGACCGGGGTGTCGCGCGGTGGCGTCTTGCGTTCGGAAATTCCGCGTCGAAGCGTTGCCACGACAACACTCCGCCGTCGCTGGGGTTGTGCAGGCCGACGGGGGCCCCCGGCACATCCGCGATCACGAAGCGGAACCCCGGGACGCGCGCGGCAAGCATGTCGCACCACCCGGCCACGCTCCAGACCTGCGACGGCCCGAGGTTGCAGGTGTCGTGTTGCAGCGCGCTCGCGCGGGCCAGACGCTCCGGCAGGTTGCGCCCCACGAAACCGGACGCCCCGGTGACCAGCCACGTCATCGCGCCGTGCCCGCCGCCTTGCGCGCGACGGGCAGTTCCTCGTTGATGAACAGGCACGGCTGATCCTCCAGCCGGTCCTGCCATGCGCGTTGTCCTTGCAGCGGACCTTTCGGCGTCGCCCCGAAAGATCCGTGGCTGAGAAAGTCATCCCCGCGCACAGGCCCGAATGGGTGCGGGCGGACGGGCCGGTCTCGGTCGCTTGCAGCATGCGTCTGTCCATTTGTAACATCGAAAGACTGTATGACATTCCAGAGAAGTCAACCGGAACGTTCGATGCTGCGAACACGACATGCGCCGGCGTGACAGCACAGGCCGGACCCGGCAGGCACACGGAGCCTTCGGAGAACGACGCGCAGCGGGGGCGCGCCGACTATCCCGGTATCGCGCTGCTGCAGAAAGCGCCGCGGCTTGAGCGTCGGCGCCGGTTCGAACCGATCCGCGGCGAGTTCCCGTCACCCCTTCGCCCGTCCGCACTCGGGGCCAGCCGGGGCCAGCCGGGGCCAGCCGGGACCGGACGATTGGGCGCCACACAAGGGCATGGGCAGACCCGTCGCCGCGCCGGCGGAGTGCACAGCGATCGACCGCCGTGGCGGTTGCGCGCCACAAATCGGGGCAGGGGGTCTCAGCACCCTCGACCGGGCCGCGCGGAACCCCTATGTTCCCAGACGGAACAGGAAATTGCGGGGAAAGCGCATGCGTCCTGCTGTCGTGGGCATCATCGGCAACAGCTATCTGGTCAACGACCAGTATCCCACGCATGCCGGCGGAACCATGAACTCCCTGGCCGTGGCCGAGGTCGCGCGCTGCGTGCCGATGGTGATTCCGTCGGACCCGCGGCTGGTCTCGGTCGCCGATCTTCTGCAGATCTGCGACGGGTTCCTGCTGACCGGGGGCCGCCCCAATGTGCACCCCGCCGAATACGGCGAGCCCGAGACCCCGGCGCATGGCGCCTTCGACCGGGGCCGCGATGCGGTGGCGCTGCCGCTGGTGCGCGCCTGCGTCGAGCGCGGGCAGCCGATCATGGGCGTGTGCCGCGGCTTTCAGGAGGTCAACGTCGCCATGGGCGGCACGCTCTACCCTGAAATCCGCGATCTGCCGGGGCGGATGAATCACCGCATGCCCCCCGACGGCACGCTGGAGGAGAAATTCGCGCTGCGCCACAAGGTCCGCTTTGCCGAGGGCGGCGTGTTCCACCGGCTGCTTGGCGCGACCGAGGTGATGACCAACACGCTGCACGGGCAGGGGATCAAGCGCCCGGGCGAACGGATCGTGGTCGAAGGCTGGGCGCCCGACGGCACCCCCGAGGCGATCTGGGTGCGCGACGCGCCCGGTTTCACGCTGTCGGTGCAATGGCACCCCGAATGGAACGCGGCGCAGGACCCGGTCTCGCGGCCGCTGTTTTCGGCGTTCGGGGATGCGGTGCGCGCCTTCGCGCAGGCCCGCGCCGGGGCCGACCCCGCGCCGGGGCGCGCCGCGCTGCGTGCCTGAACGGTGCTGACGCCTGCGTTCACGCCCTTGAAACCGGCCCTGTGGCATGGTCTCTGACACACAGGCTGCCCCCGCGATCCGCGGGCGGGCCGTGCCGGGCAGACGCGCATGATCCAGACCGAGCCGACACCGCCGTTCCGGCGCCGGGTGTTCTACATTCCGGGCTATGACCCGTTCCCGCCACGCCGCTACCGCGAGCTTTACCGCAGCGAAAGCGCCGCGCAGGCGGCGATTTCGGGCTATACGGTGGCGCAGACGCCGCTGCGGCGCGGCGACGGCCCGTTCGGCTGGCGCGTGCGCACCGAGACCGACGGCCGCCCCGCCGAGGCCGAGGTCTTCATCCTCGAATGGTCGGACATCGTGAAGGCGTCGATGCAGGCCGGGGTGCTGGCGACCTATCTGCTGCTGCTGCGCACGGCGTGGACCTACCTGGCCAGCGGTGCGATCTTCGGGCTGTTCCGGCTGCGCCTCGCGCCGGGCATTGCCGCGATGTATCCGGTGGTGATGCTGCTGGGGCAGCTGGCGGTGGCGCTGGCGGTGGCGGCGGGGCTGGGCTGGGCGCTGGGGCTGGTGGTGCCGGGCTGGATTGGCTGGCTGCTGGGGCTGGCGGTCGTCCCGCCCATCCTGAGCGCGTTCCGGCGCCTCGACGGGCGGTTCTTCGCCTATTACCTGCTGCTCGATTTCGCCTTCACCGCGCGCGATGGCGGTCGCAACCCGCCCGCGCTCGAGGCGCGGCTGGCCGAGTTCGCCGACCGCGTCGCCGCGGCGCTGGCCGACCCGGAGCTGGACGAGGTGCTGGTGGTCGGCCATTCCTCGGGCGTGCATCTGGCGGTGTCGGTGCTGGCCGATGTGATCCGCGCCGGGGCCGTTCGCGAGGGCGGCGCGGCGCTGGGGTTCGTGTCGCTGGGCCACGCGGTGCCGATGCAGAGCTACCTGCCCAACGCCACCCGGCTGCGGCGCGATCTGCACTATCTCAGCCAGCGCCCCGAGCTTTTCTGGCTCGATGTCACCGCGCCCGGCGACGGGTGCACCTATGCGCTGTGCGACCCGGTGGGCGCGAGCGGCGCCGCGCCCGAGCACGGGCAGCGCTGGCCGGTGGTCATCTCGGCGGCGTTTCGCGACACGCTGGCCCCCGAGACCTTCGCCCGCCTGCGCCGCCGTTACTTCCGGCTGCACTTCCAGTATCTGTGCGCGTTCGAGCGGCCGCGCGACTACGATTATTTCCAGATCACCGCCGGGCCGATGACGCTGGCCGAGCGCTTCGCCGCGCGGCGCTCCTCGGCCTCGGCCACGGCCGTCAGCTTCAACCGCTACACCAGCCGCGATCCCGAACCATGACCCGCCCGCCGATGCCCGATCACCGGCCCGCGCGGGTGCCGCTGTGGCGGCATGTGGCGATGTTCCGCCGCGATATCCTGTCGGCGCAGCCGGCGCGGCTCTACCGGGCGCGCATGGCCGAGTTCCGGCTGCCGTTCCTGCGCTCGTTCCTGGTCAATCAGCCCGATCTGGTGCGCCTGGTGTTGCAGGAACGCCCGCGCGACTTCCCGAAATCCGCGCGTGTGGCCGAGGGGCTGCGGCTGCTGCTGGGCGATTCGGTCTTCGTCACCAATGGTGCGACCTGGGAGCGTCAGCGCCGCATCATCGACCCGGCCTTCGCCGGCGGGCGGCTGCGCGAGGTGTTCCCCGCGATCTGGGCCTCGGCGCAGGCCACGGTGGCGCGCACCGTGCCCGGCGAGATCGACGCCGAAGCCGCGATGAGCCACGCCGCCGCCGATGTGATCTTCCGCACGCTGTTCTCGGTCCCGATCGAGGACGCGGCCGCCGCCGAGGTCTACGCCGCATTCCGCACGCATCAGGCGGCGCAGCCGCTGATGAACCTGGGCGCGGTGCTGCCGCTGCCGCGCTGGGTGCCGCGGTTTCATTCGCGCCGCGCGCGCGCCACCGCGCGCCGTATCCGCGCGCTGATCACCGCGCTGACCGAGGCACGCGCCACCGCCATCGCCGCGGGCACCGCGCCCGACGATCTGGCCACCAAGATCATGACCACGCCCGACCCCGAAACCGGGCAGCGGTTCGGGACCGCCGAAATGGTGGACCAGGTGGCCATCTTCTTTCTGGCCGGGCACGAGACCAGCGCCTCGGCGCTCGCCTGGGCGCTGTATCTGCTGGCCACGCACCCGGAGGTGCAGGAGGACCTCGCCGCCGAGGCGCGCGCCCTGGGGCGGCTCGGAGCGCCCGATTTCGGGCTCCTTGCGTCGCTGCCGCGCACCCGCGATGCGCTGCGCGAGACGCTGCGGCTCTATCCGCCGGTGCCGATGATGGTGCGCGAGGCCGCGCACCCCGAAACCTTCCGCGACCGCGCCGTGCCACCCGGCGCGCAGGTCATCGTCAGCCCCTGGCATCTGGGTCGGCACGAGGCGATCTGGCCCGACCCGCACGACTTTCGCCCCGACCGCTGGCAGGCGCCCGACACCCGCGCGCAGGCGCGCGACGGCTACCTGCCGTTTTCCGCCGGCCCGCGTGTCTGCCCCGGCGCGGGCTTCGCAATGGCCGAGGGGGTGCTGATCCTCGCCCTGCTGCTGCGCCGCTTCCGCTTCGACCCGGTGCCGGGTGCGGTGCCGGTGCCGCAGGCGCAACTCACCGTGCGCTCGGCCACCGGCATCCGGCTCCGTGTCTCGGCGCGCGGCTGAGGCGCGCGCTCACCACCGCCAGCGCGACATGCTCGGCGGGGTCGGGCGGCGCGGCGGCTCCGGGCTTTCGGCGGTGCTGGCCTTTGGGTCCTCGTCGGCCTTGTCGGACGCCTCGGCGTCCGTCGCATCCGGTTCGTCCTCTGGCAGAGCCGCGCCCGACGCGCTCGGCTCTGGCGAAGCGGGCGGCACGGGCGCGTCATCGACCGGCGGCGGCGGCGGCATGGCGGCGGACGGTCCGGGCAGGGGCGCGCCGGGGAGTTCGGGTGGCGGGTCCTTGTCCGCGCGCAACGGTGGGGCAGAGGGGTCGTCTTCCCCCTCCGACGCCGCGTCGCTGTCGCCGTCGCCGCTCTCGGCGGGCGCGTCGGTGCCGTCCTGATCGGGTTCATAGAGCGCTAGCAGACGCTTCGCCTCCTCGATCCGGCGATAGGTCTTCGAGGCGCGCAATTCGGCTTCGAGATCGGAGATCTCGGTTTTCAGATAGTGGGCGAAATTCTTCATGGTCGCTCTCCTGCGGGGGCGGTGCGGCGCCGGGGCGATCGGCCTCGTCGCGTGATGCACCGACCCTTGAGCACAATTGCGGCACGATCATGCAACGGCGCGGGCCGAATTTCGATATCGCGCCCCCGCAGGCTACGCAGACGACGCCTGCCGCGCAACGTTTCCGCGTCCGTGGGCGAAAAAACCGCCACCCGCGCGCTTGTGGCGCAGGTGGCGGCAGGCGTGGTCCGGTCCCCGGCGGAGCGGGCGGCGCGGGACAGGGCGCACCCGACCAGGGCCGGACCGAGGCAGATCAGAACAGCAGCGGCAGATAGAGCCCACCGACCAGCAGCATCACCAGCGCGCCAGCCCCGGCAAGATCACCGGCGAGCGTGGCGCGGTGTCGGACAAGAAGCCTTGCGAATTCCTGCATGGCGGGCCCTCCAGATGATGACCCTTGTTTGTTCTCACACATAGGTGAAAAAAGCAAGAACAAAAGCGAACATTCGGGAACGTAGTTCAGCCCACGCCGATCAGCCGGATCGCGCGATCCTGTTCCATCAGCCACAGCAGCGTGCGCGCCGCGTGGCCGCGCGGGCTGTCGAGCGCGGGATCGCCCTGCAGCAGCGCGCGGGCGTCGCGCTGCGCCAGCGCCATCAGCCCGGCCTGACGCTCCAGATCGGCCACCCGGAACCGCGGCAGGCCCGATTGCGCGGTGCCGATCAGATCGCCCGCGCCGCGGATCGCCAGATCCTCTTCGGCGATGCGAAAGCCGTCCTCGGTGTCGCGCAGCAGCTTCAGCCGCCGCGCGGCGGCCTCGCCCAGCGGGGGTTCGTAGACCAGCAGGCAGGTCGAGGCCGCCGCCCCGCGCCCCACGCGCCCGCGCAACTGGTGCAACTGCGCCAGCCCGAAGCTTTCGGCGCGTTCGATCACCATGATCGAGGCGTTGGGCACGTTCACGCCGACCTCGATCACCGTGGTGGCGACCAGCACGCCGGTGTCGCCGGCCACGAAGCGCGCCATCGCCGCGTCCTTGTCGGCGGGGGGCATCTGGCCGTGGACCAGCCCCACGCGGCCCTCGCCCAAGGCCGCGCGCAGCGCCTCGAACCGCGCCGTGGCGGCGGTGAGGGCGACCGATTCGGACTCCTCGACCAGCGGGCAGACCCAATAGGCCTGTCGCCCCTCGTCCAGCGCGCGGGCCAGATGCGCGACCACCTCGTCCAGCCGCGCGGCCGAGACCAGCGCGGTGGTGACCGGCTGGCGTCCGGGGGGTTTTTCGTCCAGCACCGACACGTCCATGTCGCCGTATTGCGCCAGCGACAGGCTGCGCGGGATCGGGGTCGCGGTCATCACCAGCAC
Source organism: Paracoccaceae bacterium (assembly GCA_003551925.1). Classification (GTDB taxonomy): domain Bacteria; phylum Pseudomonadota; class Alphaproteobacteria; order Rhodobacterales; family Rhodobacteraceae; genus Rhabdonatronobacter. The sequence continues at coordinate 4,613 of PUOA01000134.1, read as the reverse complement.
GTCCGCGCCTGCGCCCTTGGCCGAGAGCGCGGCGCGCTGCGCCACGCCGAAGCGGTGCTGTTCGTCGATCACCGCAAGGCGCAGATCGGCGAAGTCGACCCCCTTCTGGAACACCGCATGCGTGCCGATCAGGATCTGGATGTCGCCGCGCTTGAGCGCTTCCAGCTTGGCTGCGCGCTCGCGCCCCTTGTCGCGGCCGGTGAGCAGCTCGATCAGCACGCCCGCGCGCTCGGCCAGCGGCGCCAGCCCTTCGAGATGCTGGCGGGCGAGGATCTCGGTCGGGGCCATCAGCACCCCCTGGCCGCCGCCTTCGACCGCGATCAGCAGCGCCAGCAGCGCAACCAGCGTCTTGCCCGCGCCGACATCGCCCTGCAGCAGGCGGTTCATGCGCCGGTCGCTGGCCATGTCGCCCTCGATCTCGGCCACGGCGCGGGTCTGGGCACGGGTGGGGGCGTAGTCCAGCGCGGCCAGCACCCGCGCGCGCAGATGCCCGTCGCCGCGCGTCTCGCGCCCCGGCTTGCGCCGCGCGGTGGCGCGGGCAAGCGCGAGGGTCAGCTGGTGCGCGAGCAGTTCGTCATAGGCCAGACGGGTCCGTGCGGGGGCGTGCGCGGTGCAATCGGCGTCGGTCTCGGGCGCATGCGCGGCGTGCAGCGCCGCGGCCCAGCCGGGCCAGCCCTCTCGCGCGATGAGCTGCGGGTCGATCCATTCGGGCAGGTCGGGCACGCGCGTGAGCGCCGCCGCCGCCGCGCGCGCCAGCGTCTTCGGCGCGACGCCGCCGATCCGGGTGTAGACGGGCTCCTGCGCGGGCAGTTCGGCGGCGTCTCCGGGTGACAGGATATGGTCGGGGTGGACCATCTGCGCGATGCTGTCGAACAGCTCCACCTTGCCCGAGACCAGCCGCCGCGCGCCGGTCGGCAGCAGCTTTTGCAGGTAGTCGCCGCGGGCGTGGAAGAACACCAGCTGCAGGTCGGTGAGCGCGTCGCGCGCGTCGATCCGGTAGGGGCGGCCGCGGCTGCGCGGGGGGTGATGCGCGCCGATCGTGACCTCGACCGTCAGCGTGGCGGGCAGGGGGTATCCCTGGATCGAGTTGCGCCGCGTGCGGTCGATCACCGCGTGGGGCAGGTGGAACAGCAGGTCGCGCGGGCGTTCGATCCCGGCGCCGGCGAGCGATTTCGCGGTCTTGGGCCCGATCCCTTCGAGCGTTTCGATCTCCGCGAACAGCGGAAACAGGATCTCGGGGCGGCCGGGCATCACGCGCCGATCAGGCGCAGCCAGCCGTCCTCGTCGATCACCTCGACGCCCAGCTCGGCGGCTTTCTTCGCCTTCGAGCCCGCGCCGGGGCCGGCGATCAGCAGGTCGGTTTTCGCCGACACCGAGCCTGCGACCTTGGCACCCAGCGCCTCGGCCCGCGCCTTGGCCTCGGCGCGGGTCATGCGTTCCAGCGTGCCGGTGAAGACCAGCGTCTTGCCGGCCACGGGGCTGTCGGCGGCGGGGCGCTCGGCGTCCTCGATCTGCAGATGCGCGGCGAGCGCGTCGATCTCGGCCAGCTCGGCGTTGAACGATGTGACCAGCGAGGCCGCAAGCACCGGGCCGACGCCGTCGATGGACATGAGCTCGTCCCAGGCCTCGCCCGACTGCGGGGCGGCGGCGATCATGGCGGTGCGGAACGCGTCCCAGCTGCCGTAGCGCGAGGCCAGCAGCGCGGCGCTGGTCTCGCCCACATGGCGGATGCCGAGCGCGAAGATCACGCGCGCCAGCGCGATCCGGCGACGCGCGTCGATGGCGGCGAACAGGTTATCGGCGGATTTTTCGCCCCAGCCCTCGCGGTTCCTGACCTGACGGGGGCAGCCGGGGCCGAAGCGGTCCTTCAGGGTAAAGATCTCGGACGGGCGGGTGATCCAGCCGTCGCGCCAGAAGGCTTCGATCTGTTTCGCGCCCAGCCCGTCGATGTCGAACGCCTTGCGCGAGACGAAATGCTTGAGCCGTTCGACGGCCTGCGCGGGGCAGATCAGCCCGCCGGTGCAGCGGCGCACCGAATCGCCTTGCTCGCGCACCGCGTCCGAGCCGCAGTCGGGGCAGGTGGTGGGGAAGGTATAGGGCTGCGCGTCGGCGGGCCGGCGCGCGGGGTCCACATCACGGATCTTGGGGATCACGTCCCCGGCGCGGTAGAGCTCGACCCAGTCGCCCACGCGGATGTCGCGCCCCTCGCGGATCGGCGCGCCGGTGCTGTCGCGCCCGGCGATGTAATCCTCGTTGTGCAGCGTCGCGTTGGACACCACCACACCGCCCACCGTGACCGGGGTCAGCCGCGCGACCGGGGACAGCGCGCCGGTGCGGCCCACCTGGATGTCGATCGCCTCCAGCCGCGTCCAGGCGGTTTCGGCGGAGAACTTGTGCGCAATCGCCCAGCGCGGGGTGGTCGAGCGCATGCCCAGCCGGGTCTGAAGTCCCAGGTCGTCGAGCTTGTAGACCATCCCGTCGATGTCATAGCCCAGCGTGGCGCGCTGCGCCTCGATCTCGGCATGCGCGGCCAGCAGCGCGTCCACCCCGTCGCAGCGCCGGGTGAGCGGGTTGACCGCGAAGCCCAGCGCGGCCAGACGCTCCAGCGCGCCCATCTGCGTGTCGGCCAGCGGGTCGGACAGCGCCCCCCAGCCATAGGCCAGGAACCGCAGCGGGCGGGCGCGGGTGATCGCGGCGTCAAGCTGGCGCAGCGACCCGGCCGCGGCATTGCGCGGATTGGCGAAGGTCTTCGCCGCGGCCTCGGCCTGCCTGGCGTTGAGCGCGGCGAAATCGTCGTGGTGCATGTAGACCTCGCCGCGCACCTCGAGCAGATCGGGCGCGCCGCGCAGCCGGGTGGGGATGTCGTCCACGGTGCGGGCGTTGGCGGTCACATCCTCGCCGGTTTCGCCATCGCCGCGGGTGGCGGCATGGACCAGCGCGCCGGATTCGTAGCGCAGCGACAGCGACAGCCCGTCGATCTTGGGCTCGGCGGTGAAGCGCAGCGGCGCATCGGCGGGAAGCCCCAGATAGCGCCGGATGCCAGCGACGAAATCGGCCACATCCTGGGCCGAAAACGCGTTGGCGAGCGACAGCATCCGCTGCGCATGGCGGATCTTGCCGAACCCGTCGGCCGGTGCGGCGCCGACGCGCGCCGAGGGGCTGTCGGCGCGCACCAGCGCGGGAAACCGCGCCTCGATCGCCGCGTTGCGCGCCTTGAGCGCGTCATAGGCGGCGTCGGTGATCTCGGGCGCGTCATCGCGGTGATAGGCGGCATCGGCGCGCGCCAGCACCTGCGCCAGTCGGGCGAGTTCCGCGCGGGCCTCAGCCGCGGTCAGCTCGGGGACGGGGGTATCGGACATGAGCACCTGCGGGCCGAGGGTTTTCCCTGTGATAGGCCCGCCCCCCGGCGCCGTCCAGCGGTGATCCCCATGTGATCCCCATGTGATCCCCCATGTGATTCCCGTGTGATTCCCGTGGCGGCGGCGCTCTGGCTCAGGGGGCGCTGCCCAGTTCGATCAGCACCGCCCCCGCCGCGATCAGGGTCATCAGGATCAGCCGCCGAGGGCCGACACGCTCGCGCAGGATGAACCAGCCGATCAGCGCGGCAAAGACGGTCGAGGTCTCGCGCAGCGCCGCGGCCTCGCCGACCTTGCCCAGCAGCGTGGCCAGCATGATCCCGCCGAAGCTGACATAGCCGATCACCGCCCCGATCACGCCGCGCAGCAACAGCGGCCCCGGCGCCGGCGGGTGCGCCATGCGCCGGTAGCGCAGCCACGCCAGTACCGGAAAATCGAGCGAGGTGACGAAGAAGAACCACACCAGAAACACCAGCGGGTCGGGCGCGGCGCGGATCGCGGCGGCGTCATAGGTGGTGTAGAGCGCGACCATCAGCCCGCCCGCCACCGCCCAGGCCATGCCGATCTTGAGCGCGCGCAGGTCGATGCGCTCCTCGGACAGGTTGCGCGCCGCAAGCAGCAGGATCCCGCCCGACAGCAGCGCCAACCCCAGCCACTGGACCGGCGCGAAGCGCTCGCCGAAGACCGCCATGGCGAAGATCACCGTCACCAGCGGCCCGACCCCGCGCGCCACCGGATAGACCACCGTGAAGGCCGCGCGCTCGAAGGCGAGCGCCATGGTCAGCTTGAAGACGAAATGCAGCCCCACGGCGCCCAGCAGCCACCACCATTCCGCCGCGGTGGGCCAGGGCAGCAGAAGCAACGCCACCGGCGCGGCGAGCCCGCCCATCCACAGATCGATCGACCCGCGCGACAGCCAGGGGTCATGCGCCCCCTTCTGCAGCGCACCGAACACCGCGTGCGCCATCGCCGAGATCAGCGCCAGGATCGTGGCCAGCGTCGCGCCTTCGGGCGTGCCGGCGATAGACAGCAGCCAGTCGCTCATCGCGGCGCGACGTTCGGATCGCAGGGCAGGGGCGGCATCACGGCTCCGGAGGTTGTGACGGTGCTGGCGCCGTCATAGCCGCTCTCGGGCCGGGGGGAAAGCGCACCCCGTCCGCGCCTGGGGGGAGGGCCGCACCCGCGGCCCGACGCGGCGGCGCCCCCCTCGATGGGGGGCGACGGCGCAGCCCCGCCCGACCTTTGCCCGGCGCAGCC
>PUOA01000343.1 GCA_003551925.1 Paracoccaceae bacterium | reverse complement strand
CACCCTCCCACCCCGACGCGCGGGGGCGCAGAGGCGCTTACAAGTTGATCCTGCGCGAGAGATGACCCGCCGATGCCCCCTCGGCCCGGCCGGCAAAGATGCGCTCCAGCGCGACGACGACGTAGTAGAGCACGATCCCGAGGATCGCCAGCGCGATGAGCACTGCGAACATCAGCGGGAAATCGCTGGCGATCTGCGCGCTCTGGAACAGGTGACCCAACCCGCGGCCATGCGGGGTAATGATCTCGACCAGATTGGTGCCGATGAAGGCCAGCGTCACCGCGACCTTCAGCGCGCCGAAGAACTCGGGCAGCGTCTTGGGCAGCGCGATCTTCCAGAACACCGTGAACCGGCTCGCGCCCAGCGAGCGCAGGATGTCGCGGTATTCGGGCTCGAGCGTGCTCAGCCCGATCGCCACCGACACCGCGATCGGGAAGAACGAGATCATGAAGGCGATCAGGATGGTGTTGAAGTCATGCTGACCCACGAACATCAGCGCCACCACCGGCACCACGGTGGCCTTGGGGATGGCGTTGAACCCCACCAGCAGCGGATAGAGCGCGTCGTTCATGATCCGGCTGAGCCCCATGATCATGCCGATCGCGGTGCCGACCACCACCGCCAGCCCCAACCCCACCACGGTGCGCCACAGCGTCTGCCAGCCATATTCGTAGAACAGCGGCTGGAAGCGCAGGAAGGCGGGCCAGACATCCGACGGCGCGGCCATCTTGAAGGGCGGCCAGCCCATGTACCACACCAGCGCCTCCCACAGCGCGACGAACACCACGATGCCGATGATCGGGGTCAGGATCTTCTGCCAGTTGATGCTCATGCCGTGGTCTCCGCGGGCACGCGGCCCTGCGCGATCTCGATCTGCCGGCGCAGGATCGCGAGTTTCTCGACCGCGTCGGGTTCGTAGAGCATGTCGATCGGACGCGGCCCCGGCATGCCGATCGCCATCACGTATTGCGTGCGCGCCGGGCGGCCCGACAGCACCACCACCTGATCGGCCAGATAGACGCTCTCGCGCAGGTCGTGCGTGATCAGCACCCCGGTGAAGGGCTCCTCGGCGCGCAGGCGGTGCATGGTTTGCCACAGATCCTCGCGCGTGAAGGCGTCGAGCGCGCCGAAGGGTTCGTCGAGGATCAGCACCTCGGGGCGGTGCACCAGCGAGCGGCAGAGCGACGCGCGCTGGCGCATCCCGCCCGAGAGTTCCGACGGGCGCTTGTGCTCGAACCCCTCAAGCCCCACCAGCGCCAGAAGCTCCATCGCGCGGGCTTCCTTCTGTCGGCGTGGCATGGTGGGGGCGACGATCTCGAGCGGCAGCACGACGTTCTGCAGGATCGTGCGCCATTCCAGCAGCACCGGGTTCTGGAACGCCATGCCCACCGTCTTGCGCGGGCTTTTCACGATCTCGCCGTGCAGCCAGACCTCGCCCTGATCGGGGAACATCAGCCCCGCGATCAGCCGCGTGAGCGTCGACTTCCCGCAGCCCGACGGCCCCACCACAGCGGCGAAGGTGCCTTCGGGGACGCCCAGTTCCAGCCCGTCGAGCACGGGCAGCGGCCCGGCCTTGGTCTGATAGGCGTGGGTGACGCCCTTGATCTCGATCAGATTGCTCACCGGTCCTCCGAAAGCTCAGCGTGCCCCCCTCCGCGCGGCCCGCGCGCCGAGGGGGAGCGGGTCAGTTCATGTCGAGGCTGCCGTCACCGGGCAGGAACGCATCGGTGAATACCCGCGCCGCGTCGGGGTCGGTGTTGAAGTCATAGGTCAGCGCGCTTTGCTCCAGCGCGCGGTCGAAGCGGTCGGGGTCGATATTGCCCAGCCCGTGCTCCATCACCCAGTCGGTCAGGATGTTGTCGCGCAGGGCGATCTCGAGCCGCTCGATCTCGAGTTCCCGGTTCAGCGCGGGGTTGCGGCTGGCGATGGCGGCGACGCCCGCGGCGGGGTCCGCGGCTGCGTCGCGCACCCCGTGCGCCAGCGCCCGCAGGAAGCCGGTGACCGCCTCGGGGTTGTCCTCGGCGAAATCGGTGTTGACGATCACCGCGTTGCCGTAAAGCTCCAGCCCGTAATCGGCCATCAGCAGCACGGTCATGTCCTCGGGGTCGATCCCCAGCCGCACCGTGTTCAGATACGAGGTGAAGCTGAACCCGGTGACCGCGTCGACATTGCCTTCGGCCAGCGACGGCTCGCGGGTGGGAAAGCCCACCGGCTCGATGGTGATGCTGTCCATGTCGAGCCCCTGCTCGGCGGCGAAGACCGGGAACTGTGCCCAGGCGCCATCGGGCGGCGGCGCGCCAAGCGTGCGCCCTTCGAGGTCGGCGGGCTCCTCGATCCCCAGCGACTTGCGCCCGACCACGGCGAAGGCGGGCTTGTCATACATGATCATCACCGCCGTCACCGGCGCATCGGGGTTCTGGTCGATGAAGCGGATCAGGCTGGTCATGTCGGCGAAGCCCATCGGGTAGGCGCCCGTCGCCACCTTCGGGATCGCGTCGAGCGAGCCCTGCCCGGCGCTGATCTCGGCGCTCAGCCCCTCGGCCTCGAGATGGCCGTTGTCGATGGCCAGGAAATAGGGCGCGGACGGGCCTTCGAACTGCCAGTCCAGCGCGAAGTCGATATGCGTCTGCGCCGCCGCCGGCAGCGCCGCAGCGGTGGCCAGCAAGGTGGCGGGAATCAGGGCTCGGGTCATGATGGTCCTCCTGTTGGACGTCGGATGGCTTTGCTCCGATGTGATAGCGAACGTCCCGGCGGACGCATCCGAAAACCGTGGATCGACGCCACCGGCTGCCGGCAGATGATGACAACAGTGGCAAATGCCCACGAACAAGGCAATACCCCGCCCGCCTGCGCGCGCATCAGGCGCAGGCGGGCTGGAGTGCGGCGCTTACACGCTCAGGCAGACGTATTTCATCTCCAGATAGTCCTCGACCCCGTGGCGCGAGCCTTCACGCCCCAGCCCCGACTGCTTGACGCCGCCGAAGGGTGCGACCTCGGTCGAGATGATGCCGGTGTTCACGCCGACGATGCCGTATTCCAGCGCCTCCTGCACGCGGGTGATGCGGCCGATGTCGCGGGCGTAGAAGTAGCAGGCCAGCCCGAAGATGGTGTCGTTGGCCTGCGCGATGGCCTCCTCCTCGGTGTCGAACCTGAACAGCGGCGCCAGCGGGCCGAAGGTTTCCTCGCGCGCGACCTTCATGTCGGCGGTGACGCCGGTGACGATGGTGGGCTCGAAGAAATTGCCGCCATTGCCGTGGCGCCGCCCGCCGGTGATCACCTTGCCACCATGCGCGACCGCGTCGGCGATGTGGTCCTCGACCTTCTCGGCGGCGGCCTCGTTGATGAGCGGGCCGAGATCGGTGCCGTCCTCCATCCCGTCGCCCACGCGCAGGTTTTCGACCGCCGCGCGCAGCTTTTCGGCGAAGGCGTCATAGACCCCGGCCTGCACATAGATGCGGTTGGCACAGACGCAGGTCTGCCCGTTGTTGCGGTATTTCGACATGATCGCGCCCTGCACCGCGGCGTCCAGATCGGCGTCGTCGAACACGATGAACGGCGCGTTGCCGCCCAGTTCCATCGAGCATTTCATCACCTGATCGGCGGCCTGGCGCAGCAGGATGCGCCCGACCTCGGTCGAGCCGGTGAAGGTCAGCTTGCGCACCGCCGGGTTCTCGCAGAACTCCTTGCCGATGTCCGAGGACCGCGACGAGGTCACGATGCTCAGCACACCCTCGGGCACGCCCGCGCGTTCGGCCAGCACCGCCATGGCCAGCGCCGACAGCGGGGTTTCGGCGGCCGGGCGCCCGACGAAGCCGCAGCCCACCGCCAGCGCCGGGGCGACCTTGCGCGCGATCATGGCATTGGGAAAGTTCCACGGCGTGATCGAGGCCGCGACCCCGATCGGCTGGCGGATCACGCTCAGCCGCTTGTCGGGCTGATGGCCGGGGATCGTCTCGCCATAGACGCGCTTGGCTTCCTCGGCGAACCATTCGACGAAGCTCGCGCCATAGGCGATTTCCCCTTTCGCCTCGGTCAGTGGCTTGCCCATCTCGGCGGTCAGGATCAGCGCCAGATCGTCGGCGTTGGCCATCATCAGCTCGAACCAGCGGCGCAGGATGTTGGCGCGCTCCTTGGCGGTGCGCGCGGCCCAGGCGTGGCGGGCGCTTTCGGCGGCGGCGATGGCGCGCGCGGTCTCGCTGCGCGACAGGTCGGCCACCTGCGCGATCACGTCGCCGCGCGCGGGGTTGATCACGTCGAAGGTGGCGCCGTCATCGGCGTCCACCCAGTTGCCGGCCACGAAGGCCTGCGTGCGCAGCAGATCGGGGTCCTTGAGCATCGCGGCAAGGTCGGTCTTGGTATCAAGCATGGGGTCGGTCTCCTCCGTGGGCTGACGTTGCGCGCAGCATAACCGCGACCGACGGGGGGTTTCCATCCCTCGCACCCGCGCGGCGGTAGGATTCGATTAACATCTTCGCGCTAGGGTGGGTGCAGAGATGACCTGCCGGAGGCTCGATTGACCGCTCGCCCCGCCCCCGTTCCCGATGCCGCACCCGATGATCCCCCCGATCCGCAGGCGCGCGCCCTGTATGCCGAGCTGGTGCTGCGACATTCGGCCGATGCGGTGGTGATCACCGATGCCGCGCGGCGCACGTTGTGGGTGAATGAAACCTTCACCGCCCTGAGCGGCTATACGCTGGCCGACATGCTGGACAAGGAACCAGGCGCGGTGCTGCAGGGCCCGCAGACCGACCGCGCGACCATACGGCAACTGGCCGAGGCCAGTCGCCACCGCCGCGAGGTCCGGGTCGAGGTGATGAATTACAGCGCCACCGGCATGCCCTATTGGGTCGATCTGCGCATGACCCCGGTGCATGACCGCGACGGGCGGCACACGCATTTCGTGACCACGCTGCGCGACATCACCGAACGCAAGGCGCTCGAGGATCAGAACGAGGCGATGCGCCAGGCCGAGACCATGCGCCAGGCCGAGCGCCAGCTGCTCGCGCAGACCAGCGAATGGCTCTACTCGGCGCGGTCCTCGGACGAGCTGATGATGGTGGTGCGCCGCGCCATGCATACGCTGATCCCCGAAGCCGATGGCGCGCTCTACATCTACGCCGATGCGCGCGATCACCTTGCCTGCGCCGCCAGCTGGGGCACCAATCCCGACTTCGCCGCGCAGATCGGGCCCGAGGATTGCTGGGCCCTGCGCCGCGGGCGCGCCTACTCCTACGGGCTGCGCGCCATCGAATTCCCCTGCGACCACGCGCGCGACACCGGAGCGCCGTTCTTCTGCCTGCCGATCATCGCGCACGGCGAGACCATCGGCCTGCTGCACCTGAGCTTCGAGGGGTTCGAGGATACCGGCCTGCTGCGCGCCATGCGCGAGCAGGTGCTGCGCAACCGCTGGGAGATCGCGCTGATCTGCGCCGAACAGATCAGCCTTGCCATCGCCAATGTTCGCCTGCGCCAGCAGCTGCACGAGCAATCGGTGCGCGACCCGCTCACCGGGCTGTGGAACCGGCGCTGGTTCCACGACGCCGCGGCGCGCGCAATGGGCCGCGCCGGCGCGGCAGGGGCCCCGGTCTCGCTGATCTCGGTCGATGTGGACCATTTCAAGCGCTTCAACGATGACCACGGCCACGACGCCGGAGACCGCGTTCTGGCCGCCGTGGGCGCGTTGTTGCAAGACCACTTCACCCCCCCGCGCGCGCCGTGCCGGCTGGGCGGCGAGGAGTTCCTGGTCCTGTGCCCCGACACGTCGACCGAAGAGGCGCAGGCGCGCGCGGGCGCGTTTCTGGACGCGCTGCGCGGCTTGCAGATCACCAATGGCGCCGAAACGCTGCCGCAGATCACCGCCTCGGCCGGCGTCGCCAGCCACCCGGCCCATGGCGCGACGCTCGACGCGGTGATGAAGGCCGCCGACAGCGCGCTCTACACGGCCAAGGCGCAGGGGCGCGACCGCGTGATCGAGGCGCCCGAGCGCACACCGCGGCGAGGGGCGCGCTCCGGACCACCACGCCGCGGCGGCTGAGCGCCACCGCACTTGCGGCCCAGGGCTTGCGGCACTGGGCTTGCGGCACTGGGCTTGCGGCACTGGGCTTGCGGCTCGGGGCATGCGGGTCGGGGCTTGCGGCACAGGGGCATGCGGTTCGGGGCTCGCGGCACAGGGGCATGCGGGTCGGGGCTTG
>PUOA01000212.1 GCA_003551925.1 Paracoccaceae bacterium | reverse complement strand
TCGCGCCTGACGCGGTGACCGAGGAGGTCCTGACGCTGGTCGAGCGTCGCTTCGGCAACAATTTCGGCGCGCTGCGCCCGTTCTGGTTCGCCACCGACCGCGAGGGTGCGCTCCGGGCGCTGGAGCATTTCATCACGCATTCGCTGCCCGATTTCGGCGCCTATCAGGATGCGATGCTGCGCGGCGACCGCTTCCTGCACCACGCGGTGATCGCCGTTTACCTGAACGCCGGGCTGCTCAGCCCCGCCGAGGTCTGCCGCGCCGCCGAACAGGCGTGGGCGGCGGGCGACGTTCCCATCAACTCGGCCGAGGGGTTCATTCGCCAGATCCTCGGCTGGCGCGAATTCATTCGCGGGGTCTATTTCCTGGAAGGCCCCGACTACCCGCGCCGCAACGCGCTCAACCACCAGCGCAAGCTGCCCGGCTTCTACTGGGGCGCGCCCACCGACATGAACTGCATCGCCCACGCGGTCGGCCAGACGCGCGAGGATGCCTACGCCCACCATATCCAGCGGCTGATGGTGACCGGCAATTTCGCGCTGCTGGCCGGGGTGAACCCGTCCGAAGTGCATGAATGGTATCTGTCGGTCTATGCCGACGCCTATGAATGGGTCGAATCGCCCAACACCGTGGGAATGTCGCAATTCGCCGATGGCGGCGTGGTGGCGTCCAAGCCCTACGTGTCGTCGGGGGCGTATATCGACCGGATGTCGGATTATTGCGGCGACTGCCGCTACCGCGTGCGCGACAAGACCGGCCCGCGGGCGTGCCCGTTCAATCTGCTCTACTGGCATTTCCTGATGCGCCACCGCGACCGGTTCGAAGGCAACCCCCGCATGGCGCAGATGTATCGCACCTGGGACCGCATGAAGCCCGAGCGCCGCGCCACCGTGCTGGCCGAGGCCGAGGCGTTTCTGGACCGGCTGAGCAAGGGCGCGCGCGTGTGACGCCCGCTTGCCCGGCTGCGGGTGACGCGGTATGCCAAGGCGCATGACCGGACCCCGCATCACCCCGCTTGTCGCCAGCCTGCCCGCCACCGTGCCCTTTGTCGGGCCTGATGCGCATATGCGCGCCTCGGGCCGGCCATTCCGCGCGCGGCTGGGGGCGAACGAGTCCGTTTTCGGCCCCTCGCCGCGCGCGATCGAGGCAATGGAGCGCGCTGCGCGCGACGTCTGGGTCTATGGCGATTCCGAGAGCCACGCCCTGCGCGCGGCGCTCGCCGCGCATCACGGCGTGCCGATGGCCAATATCGCGATCGGCGAAGGTATCGACGGGCTGCTGGGCCTTCTGGTGCGGATCATGATCGCGCCCGGCGATGCGGTGGTAACCTCGGACGGGGCGTATCCGACCTTCAACTACCACGTCACGGGCTTCGGCGGCGTGCTGCACAAGGTCCCCTACCGCGACGACCGCGAAGACCCCGCCGCGCTGGCCGAACGCACGGCCGAGCTGGGCGCGAAGCTTGTCTACCTGTCCAACCCCGACAACCCGATGGGAAGCTGGCACAGCGCGCGCGTGGTGACAGGGCTGCTGGATGCGCTCCCCGAGGACACGCTGCTGTTGCTCGATGAGGCCTATATCGACTTCGCCCCCGAGGGCACCGCGCCCGCCATCGACCCCGACGACCCGCGCGTGATTCGAATGCGCACCTTTTCAAAGGCCTATGGGCTGGCAGGTGTTCGGGTGGGCTACGCCATCGGGGCGTCACCGCTGATCGCGCTGTTCGACCGCATCCGCAACCATTTCGGCATGACACTGACCGGGCAGGCGGGCGCGCTGGCGGCGCTGGCCGATCAGGACTGGCTGGCGCAGGTCTGCGCTCAGGTCTCCGACGCCCACGACCGGATCGCCGCGATTGCCGAGGCGCAAGGCGCTTTCGCGCTGCCCTCGGCCACCAACTTCACCGCCATCGACTGCGGCGGCGACGGGGCGCTGGCGCGCAAGGTGCTCGAAGGCCTGATGGCGCGCGACGTGTTCGTGCGGATGCCCGGCGTGGCGCCGCTCGACCGTTGCATCCGCGTCAGCGCCGGCCGACCGGAAGATCTGGACATCTTCGCCGAGGCTTTCGCCGAAGCGCTGGCCGAGGCGCGCGGCTGAGCTCTGGCTTGATTATCGATCAGGGTGAGGCAGCGCGGGAGCGCAGCGGCGGGCCGGGGGGCGGCCCGGCGATGCGCGGCGGCCTTCGGCCTTTGTTCCGCGCGTGAAGGCCCGAATGCCCCAAGACGGTCGGCGATCACGCTAGCCCCAGGTCGGATGAAACCGCCCGGCGGGGGAGTGGGTGAAGATCTCCACCCCCGTGGCGGTCACGCCCACCGAGTGCTCGAACTGCGCCGACAGGGCACGGTCACGCGTGATCGCGGTCCATTCATCGGCCAGCACCCTGGTCTCGGGGCGGCCGAGGTTGATCATCGGCTCGATGGTGAAGAACATGCCTTCTTCCAGCACCGGGCCGGTGCCCGCGCGGCCGTAATGCAGCACGTTGGGCGGTGCGTGGAACACGCGGCCCAGCCCGTGGCCGCAGAAATCGCGCACCACCGACATCCGCTGCCCTTCGGCATAGGCCTGGATGGCGCGACCCACATCGCCGAAGGTGTTGCCGGGGCGAACGGTATCGATCCCGATCATCAGCGCGTCATGCGTGACCTGGATCAGCCGCTGTGCATAGGGCTTCGGCGTGCCGGCGACGAACATGCGGCTGGTGTCGCCATACCAGCCATCCACCACCACCGTCACGTCGATGTTCAGGATGTCGCCATCCACCAGAACATCGTCGCCGCGCGGGCGCTTCTCGTATTTGCTGGCGGGAATCGGGCTGCCGGGGATGCCGTGGCAGACCACATGGTTGACCGAGATGCAGCTGGCGTGCTGGTAGCCGCGATAGCCGATGGTCGCCGAGGTCGCGCCGGCCTCCAGCACCATGGCATGGATCGCGCGGTCCAGCGCCGCGGTTGTCACCCCCGGCACGATCTGAGGCGCGATCCGGTCCAGGATGTCGGCTGCCACGCGGCCTGCCTTGTGCATGCCGGCGAAATCCTCGGCGGCGTGCAGATGGATGCCGTCTTTGGTCACTCGCTGGGGTTGCACGCTGTCCAAGGTCTGCTCCGCACGGTCGGGGGTGATCACTCCAGAGATAGCGGCTTTGAGCCGCGTTTTCCACCCGGTCACGGCGCGCGCGGGGATGGATCGACGGGCAGCGGCCCGGCGGGGGCGATGGCGTGCGCAGTGATCGTGCAGGCAAGCCCCAGCGCCTCGACCCCCGCGGCGCGGGCATCGGCGAAGGCGCGGGCATAGGCGGGGTCGATGTCGCCCGCGATGCGCAGGCGGGTCGCGTCCGAGCGGCTGGCGACATAGAGCATCACCGCGCGCGCGCCCTCGCGGGCCGCGCGGGCAAGCTCGTGCAGGTGCCGGGTGCCGCGGGCGGTGACGGTGTCGGGGAACTCGGCCCAGCCGCCGCGGGCCAGCGTGACGCTTTTCACCTCGATCAGCACGGTGCGGCCATGCGCGTCGCGCGCGGCGAAGTCGATCCGCGTGCCGGGGCCAAGCCGGGCTTCGGGGCGGATATCGTGCAACGGCCCCAGCGCAGGCAGGGTGGCGCCGGCCAGCGCCTCGGCGGCGATGCGGTTGGGAATGGTGGTGTCGATGCACGCCATGTGGTTGCCCGGCAGTTCCACCAGCCGCCAGCCGAAGGGCAGCTTGCGCCCCGCCGCGGCGCGCTCCAGCCAGCAGCGCGCGCCGGGCGCGGCCAGCCCCGTCATCGCGCCGGGGTTGGGGCAATGCGCGGTGATCTCGGCGCCGTCCTCCAGCACCATGTCGGCGAGGAAGCGCTTGTAGCGCCGCACCAGCCGCGCGGGCACCAGCGGGGTTTGAAACTGCATGGCGCGCGGCCTATACCGAAGGCTCCACGCCCGCAAGGAGGCCGCGCCATGTCGAACCCCACCGCCGCAATGCTCGTGATCGGGGACGAGATCCTGTCGGGGCGCACGCGCGACGCCAACATGCATTATCTGGCGGGCGAGCTGAGCGACCGCGGGATCGACCTGTGCGAGGTGCGGATCGTGTCGGATGTGCACGAACGCATCCGCGACGCGGTGATCGCGCTGCGCGAGGGGCATGACCACGTCTTCACCAGCGGCGGGATCGGGCCCACGCATGACGACATCACCGCCGACGCGGTGGCGGCGGCGTTCGGCGTGGGCCTCGGCGTGCGCGACGATGCGCGCGCGCTTCTGGCCGCGCATTACGCGCGCACGGGGCTGGAGCTGAACGCCGCGCGGCTGCGCATGGCGCGCATCCCCGAGGGCGCGGCGCTTATCGACAATCCGGTGTCGGCGGCGCCGGGGTTCAGCATCGGCAACGTGCACGTGATGGCGGGCGTGCCGGCGGTGTTCCAGGCGATGGTGGCGGCGCTTCTGCCGACGCTGGAGGCCGGCAAGCCGCTGATGAGCCAGACGCTGCGGATCGAGCGCGGCGAGGGCGAGATCGCCGAGGCGCTGGGCGCGCTGGCCGCGACCTATCCGCAGCTGAGCTTCGGCTGCTACCCGTTCTTTCTGGACGGGCGCTATGGGGCGAATGTGGTGATCCGCGGCGCCGATGGCGCGGCGATCGACGCGGCGATGGTGCGGTTGAGCGAGCTGTTCCCGGACCCCGCCGCATGAGCGACGCGCCGGACCTGCCGCGCCTCTTCGCCGCGCTCGATGCGACATGGCCCGCGGCGCGGCGCATCGCGCAGGGGCCGTTCACGCTGCGCGAAGGGCAGGGCGGTGGCCAGCGCGTGTCGGCGGCGACGCTGGACGGGGAGGGATTCGCGCCGGCCGACCTCGCCGCCGCCGAACACGGCATGCGCGCGCTGGGGCAGGTGCCGTGCTTTCGCGTGGCCGAGGGGCAGGAGGCACTCGACGCCGCGCTGGAGGCGCGCGGATATGGCGTGTCCGATCCGACAGTGTTCTACGCGGCCCCGGTGGCGGCCCCGGTGGCGGCCCCGGTGGCGACGCTGGCGGAGGAGCCGGGGCCGGTGAGCCTGTTCCCGATCTGGCCGCCGCTGGCGATCACCGCCGACATCTGGACCGCCGGGGGGGTCGGCCCGGCGCGGCAGGCGGTGATGGCGCGCGTGCCCGCGCCGCGCACCAGTCTGCTGGCGCGGGTGTCGGACCGCGCGGCGGGCGCTGCGTTCGTGGCCTGCGACGGGCCGGTGGCGATGCTCCACGCGATCGAGGTGCTGCCGGGCCTGCGCCGCCGCGGCGCGGCGCGGATCCTGGTCACCGGGGCGGCGTGGTGGGCGCAGGCGCAGGGCGCGGCGTGGCTGGCGCTGGCGGTGACGCGTGCAAATGCTCCGGCGCGGGCGCTCCATGACCGGCTGGGGATGGTCCGTTGCGCGGGATATCACTATCGCGTCGCGCCCGGCTGAGCGGTTGCAGGGGGGCTGTCTGCCCCCCGCCACCCCTGTCGGGGTGGCCCCCCCGAGGATATTTTGGTCAGGATGAAGGGATGCCGGGTCAGCTTTCGGGCGGGGTGGAGGCGACGCCGACATGCGCGGGGCGCAGCAGCTGGTCGTGCAGGCGGAAGCCTTCGGCCATGACCTGGATGATCTCGCCGGCCTTGTGGCCGGGGACGGGGGCTTCGAACATCGCCTGGTGCAGATGCGGGTCGAACGCATCGCCGGGGGCGGGGCAGACGCGGCTGACGCCGTGGCGTTCGAGGATGTTGGTGAGCTCGCGCAGGGTGAGGTCCACGCCCTCGACCAGTCCGGGTGCGGCCTGGCGGGTGTCGTCGCTGGCGGCGTTGAGCGCGCGGGCGAGGTTGTCGTAGACGGGCAGCATGTCGCGCACCAGCTTCGAGCCGCCGTAGAGCGCGGCATCACGGCGGTCGCGTTCGGCGCGCTTGCGGGTGTTCTCGGCGTCGGCGAGCGCGCGCATCAGCCGGTCGCGCAGGGCGGCGTTTTCGGCCTCGAGCTCGGCGAGGCGGGCTTCGGGGTCGGCAGGTTCCGGGGCGGCCGCGCCATCGGCTGCGCCATCCGCCGGGGCGGCTCCGGCGCCATTGAGGGGGGCTTCGGGGTGCGCATCCTCGGGGGGGGTGTCCTCGTGCGTGCCTGCACCGTGTTGGCCGTTCTGCGGCGTTTGCCGTGCCTTAGCCTGATCGTGAGCCATCCGAACCTCTTTCTCGTCACTCATGGCTGCGGTCGGTGAGCATCCGGCCCACCAG
>PUOA01000238.1 GCA_003551925.1 Paracoccaceae bacterium | reverse complement strand
CTCTGACCCCGTCCGCGCCCGCCGCTCGCGCCCCCAGCAGGTGGCCGAGGCGATCAAGGACTGGGTCATGGAGCGCGGCCTGCAACCCGGCGACCGGCTGCCCTCCGAGCCCGAGCTGATCACGCGCTTCGCCATGGCCAAGGGCACCATCCGCGAGGCGCTGCGCATCCTTGAAGCGCAGGGGCTGGTGACATCGCGCACCGGGCCGGGCGGGGGCATGTTCGTCCACCAGGTGTCCGAAAACCGTGCCGCGGCGCTTCTGGGCAACTACTTCTACTTCCAGCATCCGGGCATCGACGACATCTACCAGATCCGCGAGGCGCTGGAGCCTGAGCTTGCCGCCTCGCTTGCCGGGCGCCTGAGCGCGGCGCAGCTGGCCGAGCTGGAAGCGGTGATCGACACCTATGCCGAGCCCGCCCGCACCGCCGAGGAAGAGCGCGAACAGCATGTCAACTCGCTGCGCTTCCACGCGCTGCTGGCCGAGATGTCGGACAACCCGCTGCTGCGCTTCCTGATCCGCTTCACCGCGACCATGCTCAGCGAGGTCACGGTGACCCGCCAGCTCTACGCGCCGCCCAACCGTGAACTCTGGGCCAGCGGCACCGACTACCAGCACCGCCTGCTGCGCGCGCTGCGCGACGGCGACAGCGCCGCCGCCCGAACGATTCTGTCCGAACACATGCGCACCGCCCATCGGCTGATGCGCGCGCAGGAAGCCGCGGTCACCCGCCGCTTCCTGCCCGAAGGCGGAATGATCTGACGCGCGCGCCTAGATCACCCGGCGCATCCCCATCACCCGCGCCCGCGCCCGCGGATCGGCATCGAACAGCGCAGCCAGCTGCTCGGTGATGGCCCCGGCCAGTTGCTCGACATCGGTGATCGTCACCGCGCGGTCGTAATAGCGCGTCACGTCATGCCCGATGCCGATCGCCAGCAGCTCCACCGCGCGGCGCCGCTCGACCATCGCGATCACGTCGCGCAGGTGCTTTTCCAGATAATTCGCCGCGTTCACCGACAGGGTCGAATCGTCCACCGGCGCGCCATCCGAGATCACCATCAGGATCTTGCGCGCCTCGGGGCGCGCGACCATCCGCCGATGCGCCCATTCCAGCGCCTCGCCGTCGATGTTCTCCTTGAGCAGGCCCTCCTTCATCATCAGGCCCAGATTGTCGCGCACCCGCCGCCAGGGCGCATCGGCGCTCTTGTAGATGATGTGGCGCAGATCGTTCAGCCGGCCCGGCGCGGTGGGTCGCCCCTCGGCCAGCCACTGCTCGCGCGCGCGCCCGCCCTTCCACGCCCGCGTGGTGAAGCCCAGGATCTCGACCTTGACCTGGCACCGCTCCAGCGTGCGCGCCAGCACATCGGCGCAGATCGCCGCAATGGAAATCGGCCGCCCGCGCATCGACCCCGAATTGTCCAGCAAGAGCGTCACCACCGTGTCGCGGAATTCGGTATCCTTCTCGGCCTTGAACGACAACGGCGTCGTGGGGTTGGCCACGACGCGCGCCAGCCGCCCGGCATCGAGCGTGCCTTCCTCCAGATCGAACTCCCAGGCGCGGTTCTGCTGCGCCTGCAGGCGACGCTGCAGCTTGTTGGCCAGCCGAGCGACAGCACCTTTCAGCGGGTCGAGCTGCTGGTCCAGATAGGCGCGCAGCCGTTCCAGCTCGGGCGGCTCGGCCAGGTCCTCGGCACGGATTTCCTCGTCGAACGCGGTGGCGAAGGCGCGATAGTCGGCGCTGGCCTCGGACAGCGGCGGCGGTGGCGGCGCGTCGGGCGGCGCCTCGGCCTGCGGCGCCTCGGTGTCCTCGGCCAGCTCATCCTCGGCCTGATCGTCCATCGCCACATCGGCCTGCGCGGCGTCCTGCTGGCTCTGATCCTCGGCGCTTTCGTCCTCGGCGTCGTCCTCCTGCTGGCCGTCGCTGTCGGGGCTCTCGGGCTCCTCGGCCTCCTCGGGGGCGTCCTCGCCGCCCTCGTCGTCGGTGCCCTCATCGTCGGGGTCGTCGCCCAGCTGATCGCCATAGCCCAGATCGGTGATCATCTGCCGCGCGAAGCGGGCAAAGGCCTGCTGATCGTCCAGCACGCGCTCCAGCCCTTCCAGCGTGCCGCCCGCCTGCTGCTCGATCACCCCGCGCCACAGGTCCAGCACATTCGACGCCCCCTCGGGCAAGTCCCGGCCCGTGGCCAGCGCCCGGATCATGTAGCCGGCGGCCACCGGCAGTGGCGCATCCTCGCGCGCGCGGATCTGCGCGTAGCCCTTGCGCCCGGCCTCATGCGCGATGCGCGCGTCGATGTTTCCGGCCGTCCCCGGCATCTGCCGCGCGCCCACCGCCTCGCAGCGCGCCGTCTCCATCGCCTCATACAGGTCGCGCGCCATCTGCCCCTGCGGCATGAACCGCGCATGCGTGCCGCCGTCATGATAGCGATGGCGCAGCGCCAGCCCGTCGGCGGTGCCGCGCGCCAGCAGCACCTCGTCACGGCTCATCCGCCGGGTGACCTGCGGCAGCCGCATCGCCTCGCCCGCAATCCCCGGTGGATCGACCGAGTAGGTCACCGTCATCTCGCGCGCATCGGCCATCGTGCGCGCGGTCTCGCCGAGCGCTTTCTTGAACGCGTCCGAGGGGTTGTCCTGGGTGCTCATGGCCGCTGGATCCGTCCCTTGCCCATCCTGCCCGACAGATAGCCCAGCCGGCCCGCGAAAGAAAGCGCCGCCCCGCCCCTTCATCCTGACCCAAATATCCTCAGGGGGGAGTCCGGCCCGCAGGGGCGGACGGGGGGCGCGAGCGCCCCCCTGCCACGCTCAACCAGTGCGCCGCGCGCCCGCCATGCGCGCCGCGCGCTCCAGCGCCTGCGCCAGCTCGGTCGGCGTCACCTTCGCCGGAAGCTCCACCAACGCCACCCCGGCCGAGGCCAGCGCACGGCGCTTGATCGTGTCGCCCTGCCGCGCGCGTGCCTCGGCCTGGGCGTTGTGCCCGAAATGCCCGCTGCCCTGGTATTCGACCACGCAGAGCGGGCGGAACTCGGCATCGGTGATCAGGAAATCCGCGCGCCGCGCATTGATCGACCAGAATGCGCGCCGGTCGGGGCTGTCCAGAAACTCGCCATACGAGACCTGCGCGAACAGCCGCGCCGAGATGCCGAAGCTCTTCGGCACCGCGCGCACCAGCATCGCGTGCACGCGCTGTTCGGGCGTGTTCAGCAGCGGGCGCGCCACGAAGCGCGCCCGGCGCAGGCGGCGCAGGAACAGCACCGCCGCCAGCACCAGCAGCGCCAGGAACATCAGCGGCGCGAGTGGCCCCGCGATCTGGTCCAGCTCGGGCAGCACCGCCGCGCCTGCTCAGCGCGCGCGCCGCATCATGCGCCGCCCCCGCTGGTGCCCCCGCTGCCGCCCCCGTTCCTGCCGCCGTCACCCGTCATCCGCGCGCGCAGCGCGGCCAGCTGCGCAAACGGGCGCAGATCGGCGTCGGCGAGCGGCGTCTCGCCCGGCGGGGCCGCGCGCAGCGCGCCATCCGTGCCCAGCGCGGCACCCTGGGCGCGCGGGAAAGCGGGCAGCTCCAGCATCAGCGCCTCGAGCGCCACGGCGCCGATGTCGATGCTGCGGCCCAACGCCTCGGCGTTCTCGTCCTCGGGCATCTCGACCTCGTCGCCCTGCGGCTGCGGCAGCGCGTGCAGGTATCGCCGCTCGACCCGCGTGTCGATCCGCGTGCTGACGGGCGCGGTGGTGACCACGCAATCCTGCAGCACGGTCGCGCCGAGCTCGGCACGCAGCTCCCAGTCGCGCGCGCCCAGCGCGTGCAGCGCGCCGGCAAAGCGCAGTTTGCGCAGCCCGCGCAGCCCCAGCGTTCCGGCGATCGCGGCGCAGTCGGCCGCGCCCGGGGTCAGGGCGAACGGGTGGGCACGCGCGCGCGACAGGGCATCAGGGCGCAGGATCATGCTGAGCACGGGGGTCAGGGCGTCGGTCCGGGCGTCGGGGTCTTGGGGCACGGGGCGCGGGCTCCTTCGTGGCGACAGGCGCCGCGGTTCCATTCTTGAACCGCTGCGCATCCTTATGTAAGCGTTGCAGACGCGCTTCGCAAAGGGCGTGCCTGCGCCTTGCGTCGCGGGCGGGGCAGCAACAGCGACGGGTGAGGGCACGATGAGCAAGCTGATGCATCGCGGATGGGTGCGGATCGTGCCGGCGCTCGGGCTGGTGGCGCTGTTGGTCGCGGCGTGTTCGCCGCAGCCGCGTTTCCACGGCTACGCCCCCGAGGACGAGGCTCTCGCCGAAATCGAGATCGGCGTCGATACCCGCGACACGGTCGCCGAGCGCATCGGGCGCCCCACCACCTCGGGGCTGATGGAGGGCAGCGGCTGGTATTACGTCCAGAGCGACTGGGTCCAGGAGGCGTGGCGCGCCCCGGTCGAGATCGATCGCCAGGTCGTCGCCATTACCTTTGATGAAAACGACCGCGTCCGGAACATCGAACGCTTCGGGATCGAGGATGGGCAGGTCGTGGCGCTGTCGCGGCGGGTCACCGACCCCGGCCCGACTGCCTGGACGGTGCTGCGGCGGCTGTTCGGCAATCTGGGCCGGATCGCGCCGGGGCTCTTCGACTGACCTCTGACCGGTCAGGCGTCGCGCGTCGCGCGTAGCGCGTAGCGCGTCGATCGCGCGCGCGACGCCTCGATTTCTGTTCGCTCAGACCTTGTCGATGTCCTGCGCCACCAGATCGCCGATCTTGTCGAGCGGGTGATTGGTGAGGTCCTTGTCGATCTCGGCCAGGATCGCCGCGCGGGTCTTGCCGTCATAGGCGTCGCGCATCGCGCCCAGCGTGTGCGGCGGCGCCACCACGACCACCTTCGAGATCTTCCCCTTGTCCACCAGCGCGCCGATCCGTTCGGCCACATCGGCACCGAAGCGGTCGGCGGCGATGCGGTCATGGTCGGTCAACTCCATTGCCGACAGTTGCTGGCGGCCGGTGTCCTGCATGCGACCCGGCTTGTCGACGAGGTCCATCGCGGTGCCTTCGCTTTCCAGCTTCCGGCGCAGGACCAGCCGCGGCTTCTGCGGCGTGCCCTCGTTCTCCAGCAGCAGTGCGCGCTCGCCGTCAGCGACGACGACCCAGATGCCCTTTGCCAGCAATGCCATATGTGTCTCCTCTTGTCGGCGCCGTCGAGGGCGCGGTGTTGCCGCAGATGAGAATGGGGTCTGCGATGCGGCGCCGCACCCCTGCGGAGGCGGGCCGGCGGCCAGCCGCCAGGCGCGGCCGCGTGCGCCGCGGTGCCGGGCACGGCGATGGCCGGCCCCGGGGCGACGGACAGCGCCGCCGCACCCCAGGCCGACAGGAACGACACAACGGCGGCCGCGAGCGCGACCGCCGTGAGGGCCCCCGCCAGCCGCAGGGCAGCGGAGGTCAGGCCGTGACCCGGCGCGCCAGAGGCCCGGCGCGCAAGGCGGCGGTCAGCGGCGCGGTCACATCCGCGCTGCCACGTTTTCCCAGTTCACCAGCTTCTCGAGGAAGTTGGACAGATAGGCCGGGCGCTTGTTGCGGAAATCGATATAGTAGGAATGCTCCCACACATCGCAGCCCAGCAGCGCCGTTTGCCCGAAGCACAGCGGGTTCACGCCGTTCTCGGTCTTGGTGACCTTGAGCGCGCCGCTCGCGTCCTTGACCAGCCAGCACCAGCCCGAGCCGAACTGCCCTGCACCCGCGGCGGCGAACTCTTCCTTGAACCTGTCGACCGAGCCGAAGCTCTCGGTCAGCGCCTTTTCCAGCTCGGGGGGCATCTTCTTGTTTTCACCGGGCCCCATCATTTCCCAGAACTGGACGTGGTTCCAGTGCTGCGAGGCGTTGTTGAAGATGCCCGACTGCGCCACTGCGCCCGCCTGGTAGGTGCCGGTGATGATGTCCTCGACGCTCTTGCCCTCCCATTCGGTGCCGGCGATGGCCTTGTTGCCGTTGTCGACATAGGCCTTGTGATGGATATCGTGGTGGTACTCCAGCGTCTCGCGGCTCATGCCCAGCGCGGCCAGCGCATCGTGCGAATAGGGAAGGTCGGGGAGTTCGAAAGCCATTGGCGTACCTCGCTCGGTGTGAAGTGGATTGCCCCAGCTATAAGAGGTCGGTGCGACCAAACGTCAAGGGCGGGTCCCTGATGCCTGCGCTGATGCCTGCGCTGGTGCCTGCCCTGGTGCCTGCGCTCGCGCGCGCGCCCCGCGCCGGGCCGCG
>PUOA01000108.1 GCA_003551925.1 Paracoccaceae bacterium | reverse complement strand
TTCGACCGCTCGACGGGGCTGTTGCAGATCCAGGTGCGCGCGCGCGACCCGCAGACCGCGCAAGGCATCGCGCGCGCCATCGTCGCCGAGAGCGAGCGCATGATCAACCAGCTCAACGAGACCGCGCGCCGCGACGCCACCCGCAACGCCGAGGCCGATCTCGACGCCGCGCTGGAGCGGCTGCGCAATGCTCGCCAGGCGGTGGCCGAGTTCCGCGCCCGCACCCAGATCGTGGACCCGCAGGCCGATATCCAGGGCCGGATGGGGGTGCTCAACAACCTGCAGGAACAGCTGGCGGTGGCGCTGGTGGACCACGACCTGCTGCTGATGACCGCCGAGGAGGGCGACCCCCGCCTGCGCCAGTCGCAGCGGCGCATCGACGTGGTGCGCAACCGCATCCGCGAGGAACGCCGCAGCGTCACCGAGCAGGATGTCACCGTCGACGACACCGATTTTCCCACGCTGATCGCCGAATACGAAAGCCTGATGGTCACGCAGAACTTTGCCGAGCAGACCTATCAGGCGGCGCTGACCGCGCTCGATGCGGCACGCTCGAACGCCGCGCGGCAGAGCCTGTATCTGGCCAATTTCATCGAACCCACCCTGGCGCAGCGCGCGCAATACCCGCAGCGGCTGCTGCTGTCGGCGCTGGCGGCGTTCTTCCTGGTGCTGCTGTGGTCGGTGCTGGCGCTGATCTATTACAGCCTGCGGGATCGTGGGTAACGGCGACGGGATGGCGGCCGCGTGATCCGGTTCGAGAACATCTCCAAGGGGTTCTGGGTCAACGACACCTACCGCATGGTGATCGCGCCGCTGGATCTGGAGCTGCCCTCGGGGCGGTCGCTGGCGCTTCTGGGGCGCAACGGGGCGGGCAAGTCGACGCTGTTGCAGATCGTCGCGGGCACGCTGCGCCCCGATACGGGCCAGGTGGTCAGCGACGGGTCGATCTCGTTCACGGTGGGGTATTCGGGCAGCTTCAACAGCGAATTGTCGGGCGCGCAGAATGTGCGCTTCGTGGCCCGGCTCTATGGCGTGGACAGCGACGAGCTGGTCGATTTCGTCGAGGATTTCGCCGAGATCGGCGCGCATTTCCACGCCCCGGTGCGCACCTATTCGTCGGGGATGAAGGCACGGCTGGCGTTTGGCATCTCGATGGGGATCCCGTTCGACACCTATCTGATCGACGAGGCCACCGCCACCGGCGACGCGCGCTTCCGCAAGAAGAGCCAGGCCGTGTTCCGCGCCCGGATGGAGGTGTCCAGCGCGATCATGGTCAGCCACAGCATGAAGGACATCCGCCGCTTCTGCGATGCGGGCCTGGTGCTGCATGAGGGCCGGATCGAGGTGCATGACGACATCGAGGCCGCCATCGCCCGCCACGAGGCGCTGCTGGCCTGAGGCTGCCCCCCGCCCCGCACGACCCCCGCCCCTGCGCGCCCCCCGCCCCTGCGCGGCGTCCGGGCGTCCGCAAGGGGATCGCTCAGCGGACACCGCCGCGGGCGTGGGCCGGGGCCTCGAAACCGCCGCGCGGGGTGTCGCGCAGGGCTGGTACGATTTGAGTCGCGCTCACCGCCCCCCTTGCGTACACTGTCGGCCATGACGGGACTCCGGATCGGCTATGCGCGCTGCTCCACCGACGCGCAGGATCTGGCCGCGCAGCGCGCGGCGCTGCGCGGCCTCGGCGTGCCCGAGGACCGCATCTACACCGACCAGGGGCTGACCGGGACCACCCGCGCGCGCCCGGGGCTGGATCAGGCGCTGGCGGCGGTGCGCGCGGGCGATGTGCTGGTGGTGCCCAAGCTCGACCGGCTGGCGCGCTCGGTCCCCGATGCGCGCGCCATCGCCGCCGAGCTGGAAGCGCGCGGCGTCACGCTGGCGCTGGGGGCGGCGGTCTACGACCCCGCCGACCCGATGGGGCGGATGTTCTTCAACATCCTCGCCACCTTCGCCGAGTTCGAGGCCGACCTGATCCGCCTGCGCACCCGCGAGGGCATGGCCATCGCCCGCGCCCGCGGCAAGCTGCGCGGCAAGCCGCCCAAGCTGACCGAAAAGCAGAGCCGCGAGCTGGTGCGCCTGCACGCCGGCGGCGCGCATTCGATTTCCGATCTGGCCGAGATCTTCGCCGTGTCGCGCCCGACCATCTATCGCAGCCTGCGCCGCGCCGGGGTCCGGGTGGGGCAGGCCTGAGCGCTCCCCACGCGGTGCGGGGGGCCCGTCAGGCCGCCTCCAGCCGCGTGGCGGCGGCGTGCAGCGCCTGCAGCGTGCCGGCATAGACCGCGCGGTCGCGTCCCGGCGCGAAGCGCTCGGGCAGGAAATGCAGCAGATACATCAGGAAGGCGAAGCGGTCCTGCGCCGCGTGTCCGGGGCGTTCGACATGCTCCGCGTAGAAGGCCAGCAGCGCCTCGGCGCTGTCGACATCGCCGTGGAACAGCACCGCATAGGCCAGCTCGGCCCCCCAGGGCAGGAAGCCCGCGCGGTCCCAGTCCAGCACCACCCCGTTCGGGGCCAGGTTGACGGTATTGAGATCGCCATGCGTGAACACCCGCGGCAGCCGCCGCACCGGCGCGTCCCAGGCCTCGAGCGCGGCCGCCAGCCCGCCCGCGCCCCCGGGCAGGGCCAGCAGCTCGGGCGCCTCGGCCTCCAGCAGCGCCAGCAGCCGCGCGCGCGACCAGCGCAGCGCCTTGCGCGGCGTGCGCAGCTTGTCGGGCAGCGGGCGCAAGCGCCGGGGCGTGAGCGCGCCGAGCCTGTGCGCCACCTCGAGCGCGCGGCCCAGATCGCGGCGCGGGTGCGCATGGGTGGGCACGAAGTCGAACTCCACCGCCGCCAGCCGCGCGCCCCTGCGCACCGCGCGCAGCCCAGGTGCGCGCAGGGGCGGGCCGTCCGCGTCCAGCGCGTCCAGCGCCGGCAGCACCGTGTCATAGGCGAAGCGCATGCGCTGATAGCAGGTGCTGCGCAGGTCGTAGATCTTTTCGAAGCGTGGCCCGTCGGGTGTCTCCAGCCGCCGGAACCGGTTGAGCGAGCCCGGCCCCAGCCCGTGCGCCACGAAGCGGCGCGGCGCGGTGGAGAGCGGCAGCTCGGGGTCGAAGCGCTGCAGGCACGCGTCATGGCGCGCGTGGTCGTCCATCTCGGCCAGCATCAGCGCGATCAGGCGCAGATCGGAAAAGCGCGCGATCCGCCCGTCGGCCCAGTCCAGCACCGCCGCCCGCGCCGGGGGGTGGGTGGCGGCGCAGCGCACCAGCCGGTCCCAGCGCCGCGCCGCGCCCCCCGGCAGCCGGTCGTGCCAGCGCCGGGTGTGGTGGCGCAGCGCGTGGTCGAGCGCGCGGGTCAGGGGGGGCTGGGCGCTCATCCGGTGCTCCTGTCGAAGCCCCCATCCAGGCCCCCATCCAGATCCGTCTCCAGCTCTGCGCCCAGGCTGGCCCGGGCGGCAGGATGCGGCAGGTCCTCGACCCGCCCGCCGCCCGGGCGGCACAGATGGCGCAGGGTGGGGCAGTCGGTCCAGCGCACCGAGTGGTCGCGGTGGTGGATGACCTCGCGCCCCTCGGACAGCAGCGCCAGGTATTTGCGGTATTCCTCGGCGTCGTTGAAATGCTGGCGGCGGGCGACCTCGGCGCGGGCGCGGGCGCGGAAGGCGGCGGTGTACTTGAAATGCGCGAACACCAGATCGCGCGGCGCGGGGCGGGTGTTGGCCACGAAATGCAGCCCCGCCGACAGCCGCATCCACGGGCGGTAGTTCAGCAGCGCGTATTTCTGCGCCACGAACAGTTCGGGGCGCGATCCCGGGATCAGCCGGTGGCGCAGCGCGCTGGTCAGCACCGGCGCGTCCGACCACGGCCCCCGCCCGCCCGAGACGCGCAGGAACGGCTCACGCTCGCAGAACCCGGCTTCCCCGAACGGGCCGGAGGTGTCGAAGGTGGCCGCCGACAGCGGCCCGCCGGGATACATGTCCAGCATCATCACCCGCGCCGCGTCGGCCGCGGCGAACTCCGGCCCGGCCAGCAGGTCGGGCAGCTGCGCGCCGGGGGTGTCCAGATCCCAGACCAGCAGCTCGTCGGCATCGGCGAGCAGCGACCAGCGCCCCACCCGGTAGGCCGCGAGCAACGCCTGTTGCCACGCCACCCCGTATTGCGAGCGCGCATAGTCGGTATCGACCGAGAACGCGGCCACATCGGGGGCATCCAGCAGCGCGTCGAGCGTGCCGTCATCCGAGCCATTGTCTGCAATTAGGAAACAATCAACCCCGATATCGCGGTAATGTTTCAGGAAATGCGGCACCATCAGCGCCTCGTTGCGCATCACCGCCACCACCGCCACCGGCGCGCGGCGCGCGCGGGCCAGCCGCTCGGGCGGGCTGACCAGCTCCAGCGCGTTCGACTGCGCGCCCAGCCGCACCGGCGCGAAGCTCGGCCACAGCTTGGCGGGCCGGGGCCAGGGGCGGGCGCGCTGCGCGTGCACCTGCGCCTGGTGTTCGTGCCCGTCCAGATGCGCCAGCGTCACCGGCGCGCCGCGAAACGGCAGCACGCCGTTTTCCCATTGCGACACCAGCGCCGCGCCGGGGCGGGGGCGGCGCAGCACCGCGGCGCGGTGTTCCGCGCCCGCGGGCGTGATCCCGGCCAGCGCCAGCAGGTCGCCCACCAGCTTGTCCTCCATGAACGAGCCCGCGATCAGCACCCGGCCCGCCGCGCTGGCGGCGGCGGCGCTCAGCGCGGTCATCGCCCGGCGCGAGAGCACATAGCCCGAGCCGCCATCGGCGTAGCGCGCCGGTTCGGGGGATTTGTCGAGCTCGAACCGCCCGCGGGGGCTGCGCGACTTGGCCATGTGCCAGGTCCGGTCCATCTGCCCGGGCACGCGGGTCAACACCCGGCCGTGATAGTCCGAGCCCAGAAACGCCGGCAGCCCGAGGAATTCGGCCACGTTCAGGTAGCAGTCGTCGTCGATCTTGAGCATCCGCGCCGCGCCGGTGTGCGCGCGCACCCACTCGACCGCGGCGAGCGTCTTCTGCGGCAGGCCCTCGTAATCGTCGGGGGCATCGAGATGGACCACATCGCCGCGCCGCTGCCCGTCGCCGCCGCCCACCATCACCAGACACGGCACGCCCGCGCGCGCCAGATCGGCCATCCAGCCCGCGCGCAGCGCCGGGATGCGGGTGTCCAGATAGGGTTTGCACGACAGCACCACCACCACCAGGTCGAAGAGCGGGTTGGCGGGATCGGGGGGCTCGGTCGGGGCGGGGGCGGGCGTGCCGCCCAGAATAGCGTGCGCCCGCGTGACCAGCGCATCCTCCGCCGGGCGGCGGCGCGCCAGCGTGTGCAGCGCGCCCGCCACCGCCGGGGCCGCGGCCAGCGCGGCGCGGGCGCGCGCGTCCAGCCCCGCCACCACCGCCGCCAGCCGGTCGAGCACGGCGTCGGCGGGTGCGGCCGCTGCGCGCTCCGCCGGCGCGATCGTCCCTGCCCGCTCCGCCGGCGCGGTTGTCTCTGCGCGCTCCGCCAGCGCGGTTGTCCCTGCGCGCTCCGCCGGCGCGGTTGTCCCTGCCCGCTCCGCCGGCGCGGTTGTCTCTGCGCGCTCCGCGAGCGCGGTGGTTTCTGCGCGCTCCGCCAGCGCGGTTGTCTCTGCGCGCTCCGCCAGCGCGGTGGCCAGCCCCAGCATCAGCCCCGCGCCGATATGGTGGCTGCGCGCATCGCCGAGCGCCGCGAGCCGGTCGCAGACCTCCGCCAGCCGGTCCGGGTTCGGGGGGCCGGGGTCTCCGAGCAGCGCCTGCGCCTGCGCGGTGGCGGCGCGCAGCGCGCCCGCCATCGGCAGCCGGGGCACGCCGTCCCACAGCGCCGGCAGCGCCTCGGCGGCGGCGCGCACCAGCGCGGCGGGCGGGTCGGGGCGGGGATCGGGGGTCGAGTCGTCGGTTGGTGCTGCGGCCGGTGCTGCGGCCGGTGCTGCGGCCGGTGCTGCGGTCGGTGCTGCGGTCGGGGCGGCCAGCCAGCGCAGCGCCGTCTCGCCGGCATCGAGCCCGGCCTCGCGCAGCGCCGCCGGGTCGGGGCCAGACGCAGTCGGCGTATCGGCCCCTGCCACCCCCGCCGGGCCCAGCAGCTCGTGCCGCCAGCGCGCCACCTCGCGCGCGCCGGCAAGCTGGAAGCGGTGCAGGAGGCGGTCGATCTCGGCCGCGGTGTCGTCTGTAATCGCGCGCCCCCGCGCGTCCTGCTCAATAATCGCGCGCCCCCGCGCGTTGTCCTC
>PUOA01000195.1 GCA_003551925.1 Paracoccaceae bacterium | reverse complement strand
GCCTGCGCCTGCGCCTGCGCCTGCGCCTGCGCCTACGCCTGCGCCTACGCCTACGCCTACGCCTGCGCCTGCGCCTGCGCCTGCGCCTGCGCCTGCGCCTCAGGGTGGGGTCAGAAGCGTGATCTCCCCAGCCTCGGCCATCGTGCGGATGCTGGCGATGACCGCGCTCATCGCGGCTTCGAGCGCGGTCTCGTCGGGCGGGCGGCGGGTGCCGGCCTCGTCGCGCAGCGTATCGGCGAGGCGTTGCGGCGCGTTCTCGAGCAGGAACGCCGAGGCTGCGCCCTCCTCGGTGTCGGGGGTGGCGAGGGTGGCTGACAACACCGTCGCCAGCCGGTCCTGGTCGGCCATGCGGATGACGCGGGGCACGTCGAGCGGGTCGATGCGCCGCGGGATATCCGCCCAGGTGAACAGCTCGCGCCGCACCGCGCGGGCGAAGGACTCGTCTTCGGCCTCGATCCCCTCAAGCACCGCGTTGCGGGTGTGCGCTGGGGTGGCATCGAGGATCTGCCCCACCCGGCGCGGCGGGGTGAGCGGGAACGCGCGCGGCGGGCGCGCCTCGACCTGCCGGGCGAGCGCGCAGCCGATGCGGTGCACGGTTTCGGGGGCGATCCCGTCGGTGTGCGCCACGGCCAGCGCCAGTTCGCGCGCCTGCTCGCCGGGAAGCTCTGCCAGCAGGGACGCCGCGCGGGCGGTGGGCAGCTTCGACAGCATCACCGCGCCGATCTGCGGGCGTTCTGCCCGCAGCAGAGCCAGCAACTGGTCATCATCGGCGGCCTGCACCCTGGGCCACGGGGTCGCACTGTCGGTTGCTGCGACAAGGCTGCGCAACTGGCTTGCCGCCTTGTCGCCGAGCTGTTCGCCCATCAGCGCGAGCGCCCCGCGCAGACCGTCATTCATGGTCAGGCCGACCTGATCGAGCGTCTCGATGAATTCGGCCGCGACCGCGTTGAGCGTGCTGCGATCGATCAGGCGCATCTCGGCGATCTGGGTGGTCAGTTCGGTCTGCAATTCATCAGGGAGCTGCGCCAGTGGCAGTTTCTCACCCTCCGCCAGCAGCAGCCGCACGATCACCGCGGCCTTCTGCGCCCCGCTGAGGGTATGCCCATCGGCCAACCCCGATGCCCCGCCCGCCGAGCCGCGCATCGGGCTCATGTCCTGTGCCATGCTGTTCGTCACCTGCTCCTGTCCGCGCCCGAGTCGCAGTGTCGCAGGCACAGGTTAACGCGGGCTTGACGCCGGGATGAGTCCGCCCCCGCGCACAAAAAAACCGCGCCCGAAGGCGCGGCGACTGGAGTGTTCGCGGTCTTGTGCGCTCAGCTGGTTGCCGGCGTCACGCAGTTGCCCGATGCATCGTCCCACACCTGGCCGTCGGTGCAGCTTGCAGCGGTCTGCTCGGGCTTCATGGTGCCGCATCCGCCCCATGCCAGTGCCAGCGACGGGGTCATGGCCAGAGCCACTGCGGCGAGCGTTGCCTTGATCTTCATGGTCAGTCCTCCGTTAGCTCCCCGCAGGTAAATAGCACGGGATCGCCGGTTTCCAGAAGAAAATTACGCCGCGCTGCCGAATACGCGTTCGAAAATTGTGTCCACATGCTTCGTGTGGTGCGCGATGTCGAAGTTTTCGGCAAGCTCGGCCTCGCTGAGCGCGGCGCGGACGTCCGGATCAGCCAGCAGCTCGGTCTGGAAGTCGCGGCCCTGTTCCCAGACCTTCATGGCGTTGCGCTGCACCAGCGTGTAGGCGTCCTCGCGGCTGACGCCCTTCTGCGTCAGCGCCAGCAGCACGCGCTGCGAATGGATCAGGCCGCGAAACCGGTTCATGTTCGCCAGCATCGTGTCGGGGTAGATCACCAGCTTGTCGATCACGCCGGTCAGCCGCGCCAGCGCGAAATCCAGCGTGACGGTGGCGTCGGGGCCGATCATGCGCTCGACCGAGCTGTGCGAGATGTCGCGCTCGTGCCAGAGCGTGACGTTCTCCAGCGCCGGGGTGACCATGCCGCGCACGATCCGCGCCAGCCCGGTCAGGTTCTCGGTCAGCACCGGGTTGCGCTTGTGCGGCATCGCGCTCGAGCCCTTCTGCCCCTTGGAAAAGAACTCCTCGGCCTCGAGCACCTCGGTGCGCTGCATGTGGCGGATTTCGGTGGCGATGTTCTCGACCGAGCTGGCGATCACGCCCAGCGTGGCGAAGAACATCGCGTGCCGGTCGCGCGGGATCACCTGCGTGCTGATGGGCTCCGGGGTCAGGCCCAGCCTGGCGCAGACATGCGCCTCGACCGCCGGGTCGATGTTGGCGAAGGTGCCCACCGCGCCCGAGATCGCGCCGGTGGCAACCTCGGCGCGGGCGGCCTCGAGCCGGGTGCGGTTGCGCGCCATCTCGGCGAAAAAACGCGCGAAGGTCAGGCCCATGGTGGTGGGCTCGGCGTGGATCCCGTGCGAGCGCCCGATGCGGATTGTGTGCTTGTGCTCCATCGCGCGGCGCTTCAGCGCAGCAAGCAGCGCGTCGAGGTCGGCCAGCAGCAGGTCGGCGGCGCGCACCAGTTGAATGTTGAAGGTGGTGTCCAGCACGTCCGAGCTGGTCATGCCCTGGTGGACGAAGCGCGCCTCGTCATGGCCGATGATCTCGGCCAGATGGGTCAGGAAGGCGATGACGTCGTGGCGCGTCACGGCCTCGATCTCGTCGATGCGGGCGATGTCGAATTCGACGTCCTGCGCCTTCCAGACGGCAGCGGCGCTGTCGGCGGGGATCACGCCCAGGGCGGCCTGCGCGTCGCAGGCATGAGCCTCGATGTCGAACCAGATCCGGAACTTGGTCTCGGGCGACCAGATCGCGACCATCTCGGGGCGGGAATAGCGGGGGATCATGGGCGCGGGTCCTTCGGTCGGGGGATGGGTGGCCGCGCTGATACTGCGCGCGGGCCGGGCCCGCAAGCATGGGGCGGCGCCGACCGCTCAGCCGCGGCGCGCCCCGGCCAGATGCAGCGCCGCGGACCCCGCGCGCCACACCGGCTCGCGCAGGTGGCGCAGCGGGTCGGGGCGGGGTGGGGCGTCGATCAGGGGCAGGGGGATCGCGTCGGGGGCGATCCGGTCCAGCGCCAGTTGCGCAAGCATGCGCCCGAACACCGTTCCGGGCGCGATCCCGCGCCCGTTGTAGCCCGAAATCGACCACATGCCCGTCCCGTGGCGGTTGAAGCGCGGCAGCGCGTCGGGGGTGGTGCCGATGCGGCCATACCAGGCATGCTCGAACGCCAGATCGGCGAGCGCCGGGAACAGTCCCGCCAGCCGCCGCCGCGCCCAGGCTTCATGCGCGGCCCGGTCCAGCGGCCCCAGTGCGCCGACCGATCCCAGGATCAGCCGCCCCGCCGCGTCCAGCCGGAACGAGGTCAGGATCTTGTGCGTGTCCCAGCATCCCTCGGCCCCCGGCAGGATGGTGGCGCGCTGGGGGGCGGGCAGGGGCTTTGTGGCGATGTTGAAATAGGGCAGCACGCTTTGTGCGCGGCGCAGATCGGCGCAAGGGCCGGCCGAGTAGGTGTTCGTGGCCACGATCACCCGCGCCGCGCGCAGGCTGCCCTGAGGCGTGGCCAGCTCCCAGCGGTCGCGGTCGCGGCGCAGGCTCAGCACCGGGCTATGCCCATGTACCTTCGCGCCCGCTGCAATGGCCGCGCGGGCCAGCCCGCGCGCATAGCCGAGCGGCTGGACGGTGCCGGCGCGGCGGTCCAGCAACGCCCCGCGAAACGCGGTCGCCCCGATGCGCGCAGCGGTTTCGCCGGCGTCGAGCATCACCACAGGCGCGCCGCGGCGGTGCCATTGCGCGGTGCGCGCGCGCAGTGCACGAAGCCCCGCCGCGTCGGGCGCACAGTGCAGCGTGCCGTTGGCGGTGGCCTCGCAATCGATGCGGTGGCGGGCGATGATGTCCCAGACCAGCGCCGGTCCGTCGCCGAGCGCGGCGAGCAGCCGCCCCCCGCGATCAGGCCCGAGCCGCGCTTCCAGCGCATCGGGCATAAGCCACAGCCCGGCATTGACCAGCCCGACATTGCGCCCCGACCCTCCGTGCCCGGGCGCCGCTGCCTCGAGCACGGTGACGTTCGCGCCGGCCGCGGCGGCGTGCAGGGCCGCGCTCAGGCCCGTGTAGCCCGCGCCGATGACCGCGATATCGCTGTCGTGCGCCCCGCGGATCGGCGGGGTTGCGGGGGGCTCGGGGGCGGTGTCGCTCCAGAGCCCGGCATCCGCGTCGGCGTGCAAACGGGCGGGGGTCATGCGCGCCGGGACTTCCGGGAGGACCGCCGGGTGCCCGCGCTCAGGGTGCCAGCGAATCGAACGCCGCGGTGAAGCCCATCAGCGACATGGTCGCCACGACCTCCTGATCGGGCGCCGCGGCGGGCACCAGCGTCCAGGTGGCTTCGCTGCCGGCCCTGAACTGCTGGATCTCGTCAGCGGTGAAGCCCACGCGCGCGATGCAGCCGATGGCGCTGCAGAAGGTGAACGGGTAGCGCTTGGCGTCGCCACCGTCGATCCGCATGGTGAGCTGCGCCGGCAGCAGGGTTTCCAGCGGCGCGAGGAAGGTTGCCCCGGCGGCGGCCTCCTGGCCTTCGGGCAGCGGGAAGATGGTGATCTCGGCCACCGAGTTGTCGGTCTGGTCGCTGAGCAGCTGATACATCTGACACGGATCCTCGCCCTCGGGGTTGCGCATGCAGATGCGCTCCCAGTCGACGAAGGTGGCGTCGACATAGCTTCCGCTGTCGCCGTCGGCGCCCATCTGATTCGGAGCGGCGCCGGGTTCCGCCTGCTCTCCGAGCGACAGCCCGGGGTCTGCGGCGCCGCTTTCCTGTCCGAGCGCGGGAGCGGCGACGGCGAGCGCGAGTGCCAGGGCGGTGAGAGTGGGAATGGTCTTCATGGTACGCTTCCTGATCGTGTGACGAAACCGATGCCCGCTGGTAACACGGCGGCCCGATGCTGTCAGTCCAAAACACGGTGCCCGAAAACACGCTGCGTTGACAGGGGCGTGTGCGCACTGCGTGCGGGCGTTGCGCGGTGGGGTTTCCCGTTGCGCCGAAAGGGTGCGCGGCGCGGGCTGGATACCGCGTGGCGTCTCGGGGATCGCCCGCAGCGAAAAGGGCCCCGGAGGGCCCTGATCTTTTGGCGATTTTTCTCCCTGTCGGACCGGCCGACTTCTGGGGGCGGACCTTAGGAACAATGGCCCGCTGCGTCAACAGTCTCGTGATCAAGTTTGCCTTGCCATGAAAGGTTGTCCGATTTCAGCGGGTTGAGGGGTGCGCAATGAAAAAAGGGCGCGCCCGGAAGGCGCGCCCAGTAGACGGGAGGGAATCATGCCCGGCAGGAGACGGACCCGGGACATCCCGGAGAGTGCCGTGCAAACATTAACCGAGTGTGTGCGCCGCGCCCGGATCAGCCGTTTCCGCGCAGCGCCTCGGGGTGGTCGGCCACGAAGGCGGCCAGCGTCTTGTAAAGTGCGCGCGCGTGGGTGAGTTGCCCGTTGTGGAGCGCGTCGCGGATATCGTCGCAGATCATCGCCTGAACCTTCTGGGGGCCGTGATGGATGTGCATCATGTAGTCGCCGATTTCGGCGGCCTCGACCTCGGTGATGTGTTCATGCTCGGCGATCGCGGCGATTTCGGCGCGGGTCAGGCAGGTCATGTCAAGGATATCGTTTTCGTTGATCATGGCGGCATCTCCTCCTCAGATGATCGGCAAGTGTAGCCGGGCCTTGGCGGGCTGTCCTTGATTTCGCGCAGGAGCGGTGGCTGTGCGGAAGTTTGCAAATGCGGGCTTGGGGTGGCGAACGATTATGCAAATTTCCCCCTTTTTGCTTCCCCTCGTGCCGCTCTCCGCCCTATGGTGCGCCCACGGACGGAGGAGCGCATGAAAGACATCCTGCACGAACTCGATTCCCGCCGGAGCAAGGCGCGGCTGGGTGGCGGCGAGCGCCGCATCGCCGCGCAGCACGGCAAGGGCAAGCTGACCGCGCGCGAACGCATCGAGCTGCTGCTCGACGAAGGCAGCTTCGAGGAATTCGATACCTTCGTCGCCCACCGCTGCATCGATTTCGGGATGCAGAAGGACCGCCCCTATGGCGACGGGGTTGTCACCGGCTGGGGCACGATCAACGGCCGCATGGTCTATGTGTTCAGCCAGGATTTCACCGTGATGGGCGGGTCGGTGTCCGAAACCCACGGTCAGAAGATCTGCAAGATCATGGATATGGCCATGCAGAACGGCGCGCCGGTGATCGGGCTGAACGATTCGGG
>PUOA01000026.1 GCA_003551925.1 Paracoccaceae bacterium | reverse complement strand
TGGTCATGACCGTGGTCATCATGCGCATGGCCGTGGTCGTCGTGGTCATGACCGTGGTCATCATGCGCATGGCCGTGGTCGTCGTGGTCATGACCGTGGTCATCATGCGCATGAGCATGCCCGAAGGCGAATTCCATCCGATGCAGGCCGTCGACCTCGAACAGCGTCAACACGTCGCCCGACACGCCGACCCCGTCGATGGCGCGCTGCATCCAGGGGGCGAATTCGGGGCCGACCCAGACCACCAGATCGGACTGCTCCAACGATCGCGCCTGCGTGGGGCGCAGCTGGAAACCGTGCGGATCGCCGCCGCGGTCCAGCAGCAGATCGGGCGTGCCCAGATCGCCCATGACCTGCGACACCAGCGAATGGGTGACCTGAAAGTCGGTGATGACCGCGGGCGGCTCGGCCAGCGCGGGCGCGGCGAGGGTGGCTCCGAGCAACGTGATCGTGTAACGCATGGTCGCGGATCCTCTTGTTCGATTGGTTCCGGGGACATAAAATGTTATATCATATCAAGTCAAGGCGGGTGTGATGCGCGACCCGGACACCAACCTGAAGGCGTTCGCGCCGCATGATCACCGTCACTGTGCGCAGGACGGCCTGGCGCGCGCCGAGACCGTGGCACGGGAACGCGGGCTGCGGCTGACCCCGGTGCGGCGGCGCACGCTGGAGATCCTGCTCGAAGCGCACCGCGCGATTGGTGCCTATGAGGTGCTGGACCGGCTGGCCGCGGACGGCTTTGGCAGGCAGCCCCCCGTGGCGTATCGCGCGCTCGAATTTCTGGTCGAACACGGGCTGGCGCACCGCGTGCAGCGGCTCAACGCCTTCGCCGCCTGCGCGCATCCGGGCGAAGACCACCAGCCCGCCTTTCTGATCTGCCGGGTCTGCAACGCCGTCGCCGAAGCCCCCGCCGCGCGGCCCCGCGCCGCGCTTGACGCTGCCTCGGCCGAGGTCGGCTTCGTGGTCGAACGCGCAAGCATCGAAGCCGTGGGGCTGTGCCCGCAATGCCGCGGCACGGCATGAGCGGCGCCGATGCCCTGATCCGCGCCGAGGGCGTGTCGGTGCGCTACCGCGCCACCCCGGTGCTGCGCGGGATCGATTTCGCCATCACCCGCGGCGAGATCGTGACCGTGGTCGGCCCCAACGGCTCGGGCAAGTCGACGCTGTTGCGCGCGCTGCTCGGCGTGCTGCCGCCCAGCGCAGGCCGGGTCACGCGCGCGCGCGGGCTGCGGATCGGCTATGTGCCGCAGCGGCTGCACATCGACGCTGCGCTGCCGCTGCCGGTGCGCCGCTTCCTGTCGCTGCCGCGCCGTCAAGGCGCCAGCCGGATCGCCGCGGCGCTGGCCCGCGTGGGCGTGCCGGATGTAGCGGGGCAGGACATGGGCACGCTGTCGGGCGGGCAGTTCCAGCGCGTGCTGCTGGCCCGCGCGCTGCTGGCCGAGCCCGACATCCTGGTGCTGGACGAGCCCACGCAGGGCCTCGATCAGCCCGGCGTCGCCGCCTTCTACCGGCTGATCGAGGCCGTGCGCGGCGAGACGGGTTGCGCGGTGCTGTCGGTCAGCCACGACCTGCATGTGGTGATGAGCGCCTCGGACCGGGTGATCTGCCTCAACGGCCATATCTGCTGCGAGGGCGCGCCCAGGGTGGTCGCGCGCGCGCCCGAATACCGCGCACTCTTCGGGCTGGGCACCGGTGGTGCGCTGGCGCTCTATCAGCACGACCACGACCACAGCCACGACGGCGCCACGGCGCCGAGCGGGGCGGCGCGCTGATGCTGGACGATTTCATGACCCGCGCGCTGCTGGCGGGGCTGGCGGTGGCGGCGGCCACGGGGCCGCTGGGCTGCTTCGTGGTCTGGCGGCGGATGGCGTATTTCGGCGATGCCACGGCGCATGCCGCGATCCTGGGCGTGGCGTTGGCGCTGGCGTTCCAGATCTCGATCTTCGCGGGCACGCTGGTGGTGGCGCTGGTGATGGCGATGGTCGTCTCCACGCTGGCGGGGCGCGGCTGGGCGATGGACACCACGCTGGGGGTGCTGGCGCATTCGGGGCTGGCGCTGGGGCTGGTGGCGGTGTCGTTCCTGCCCACGGTGCGGGTGGATCTGAGCGCGTTCCTGTTCGGCGACATTCTCGCGGTGTCGCGCGCCGATCTCGGCGTGATCGCCGCCGGCTCGGCGCTGGGGGTGGGGCTAATGGGGTGGCGCTGGGCGGCGCTGCTGACCGCCACGCTGAACGAGGATCTGGCCCACGCCGCCGGCATCGCCCCGGGGCGCGAGCGCATGGTGCTGACGCTGGCGCTGGCGGTGGTGGTCGCCGTGGCGCTCAAGGTCGTGGGAGCGCTGCTGATCGCGGCGATGCTGATCATCCCGGCAGCGGCGGCGCGCAACTTCGCCCGCGGCCCCGAGGCGATGGCGGTCTTGGCCGTCGCCATTGGCGCGGCGGCGGTCTATGGCGGGCTGCAGATGTCGCTGTGGCTGGACACGCCCTCGGGGCCCAGCATCGTCAGCGTCGCCGCCGCCGGCTTCGCGCTGTCGCTGGCCCTCGGTGCGGGGCTGCGCGCGCTGGGGCGCTGAGGTGCTGGGGTGCTGGGAGCGCTGAGCGCTCAGAACCGGCCCGGGCGGTAGGGCGCCAGATCGACCCCCGGCGCGCGCCCGGCCACCAGATCGGCGACGATCCGCGCCGTCACCGGCGCCAGCGTCACCCCCAGATGGCCGTGCCCGAAGGCGTGGATCACCTGCGCCCCGCCGCGCGACGGGCCAATCACCGGCAGGCTGTCGGGGAGCGACGGGCGGAAGCCGCGCCAGTGGCGGTCAGGCGGCGGCAGATCGGGCAGGATGGCACGCGCGCCGGCTTCCAGCACCGCGACCCGGTGCGCCGATGGCGGCTTGTCCAGCCCGCCCAGCTCCACCGTTCCCGCAACGCGCAGCCGCCCTGCCATCGGGCAGAAATAGAAGCCGCGCGCCACCGGGGTCAGCTGGCGGGTCAGCGGCTGCGCCTCGATGTCGAATTCGATATGATACCCGGCTTCGGTGTCCAGCGGCACGCGGTCCCCGGCCTGCCGCGCCAGCGCGCGCGACCACGCCCCCGCCGCCAGCACCACGCGCCGCGCGCGCAGCCGCGTGCCGTCCGCGCAGCGCAGCGTCACCGCGTCGCCGGACCGCTCCAGCCCCGTCACCCGCGCGGCGATCCGCTGCGCCCCGGCCTGCGCCACCGCCGCGCGCAGCCGCGCCATCATCGCGCCCGGATCGCTGAGCGTGATCGTGTCCGGGAAAAACGCCGCGCCGACGCCGACCGCGCCCGGCAGCCCGGGTTCAAGCTGGCCGAGCTCGGCGCGGCTGAGGCGCTCCGCGCGGACGCCCAGCGACCGCTGCCAGTCCACCGTGTCGTCGCGGCGCTGCGCTTCGGTCTCGTAAAGATAGAGCGACCCGCGCTGCCGCAGCAGATCTGACGCGTCGATCGCGGCGGCCTGCGCGCGCCAGGCGCCCGCAGCGTCCCCCAGCAGCGCCGCCAGCGCGGTGGCATTGCGCCGCGCCGGCCCCGGCAGCGACTGGCGCGCAAAGCGCACGAGCCACGGCACCAGCGACAGCGCCGAGGACCGCCGGATCGCCAGCGGGCTCAGCCGGTCGAACAGCAGCGACGGCAGCGCGCGCAGCACCGCGGGCGTGCCGACCGGCAGCACCGCGTAATCGGCGATCACCCCGGCATTGCCCTCGGACGCGCCGGAGGCGGTGTCCTGCGGGGCGATGACTGTGACGGCGTGCCCGGCCTCGGCCAGCCGCAGCGCGACCGACAGCCCCACGACGCCCGCGCCGATCACCGCGATCTCGGTGTCCTGCATGCCTGTCCCTTTCGTGCCGTGCCGTGTCTATCGCGGGCTGTCGGCAAGAACCAGCACCCGAAAATCGGGGTTTTCTTTTCCGCGCGCACCCGTATGATTGCGCGCATGGAACGGACCCGGCATACTGCGCCCCTGGCCCCGCGTATCAGCGCGGGCCTGGTCCGTATTCTTCTCCTTAGCCGCCTCTGAGCGTGCCCCCGGGGCGCGCGCGCTCAGAGGTTCGCACCGCGCCCGATCGCACCCGACCGGCCAGGGACAGCAAGGATTTCCGCCATGAGCACCCCCCGCGACACCGCCGATCAGGACCGGGTCCTGATCTTCGACACCACCCTGCGCGACGGCGAGCAGTCGCCCGGCGCCACCATGACCCACGCCGAGAAGCTGGAGATCGCGCAGCTTCTGGACGAAATGGGCGTCGACATCATCGAAGCGGGGTTCCCCATCGCGTCCGAGGGCGATTTCGAAGCCGTCCGCGCGATTGCCGACCTGGCGCAGCAGGCCTCGATCTGCGGGCTGGCGCGCGCCAACCCCACCGATATCGACCGCGCGTGGGAGGCCGTGCGCCCCGCGCGCCGGCCGCGCATCCACACCTTCATCGGCACATCGCCGCTGCACCGCGAGATCACCAAGCTCAGCCAGGATGCGATGGTCGCGCGCATCCACGAC
This sequence comes from Paracoccaceae bacterium, assembly GCA_003551925.1. Classification (GTDB taxonomy): domain Bacteria; phylum Pseudomonadota; class Alphaproteobacteria; order Rhodobacterales; family Rhodobacteraceae; genus Rhabdonatronobacter. The sequence continues at coordinate 1,754 of PUOA01000026.1, read as the reverse complement.
ACCGTCACCCACGCGCGCAACCTGTGCGAGGATGTGCAGTGGTCGCCCATGGACGCCACGCGGACCGAGCGCGACTATCTGTGCCGCGTGGTCGAAACCGCGATCAAGGCGGGCGCGACCACCATCAATATCCCCGACACGGTGGGCTACACCTATCCGCGCGAATCGGCCGAGATCATCGCCATGCTGCGCGAACGCGTCCCCGGCGCCGACGAGGTCATCTTCGCCACGCACTGCCACAATGACCTTGGCATGGCGACCGCCAACGCGCTGGCCGCGGTCGAAGCCGGCGCGCGGCAGGTCGAATGCACCATCAACGGGCTGGGCGAGCGTGCGGGCAACACCGCGCTCGAGGAGGTCGTCATGGCGCTGAAGGTGCGCAACGACATCCTGCCGTGGCGCACCCGTGTCGACAGCCGCAAGATCACCAACATCTCGCGGCTGGTGGCGGCGGTGTCGGGCTTCCCGGTGCAGTTCAACAAGGCGGTGGTCGGCAAGAACGCGTTCGCGCACGAATCGGGCATCCATCAGGACGGGATGCTCAAGAACGCCGAGACCTTCGAGATCATGCGCCCCGAGGATGTCGGCCTGACCGCCACCAACCTGGTCATGGGCAAGCATTCGGGCCGTGCGGCGCTGCGCGCGAAACTGTCGGAACTGGGCTACGAGCTCGGCGACAACCAGCTCAAGGACGTGTTCGTGCGGTTCAAGGCGCTCGCCGATCGCAAGAAGGAAGTCTATGACGACGACCTGATCGCGCTGATGCAGGACAGCGCAGCGCAGGCCGCCGACGATCACCTCGAACTGCGCCGCCTGCGCGTGATCTGCGGCACCGACGGCCCGCAGGAGGCCGAGCTGAGCCTGCGCATCGACGCGCAGGACCGCTCGATCGACGCTACCGGCGACGGGCCCGTGGACGCCACCTTCAACGCCATCCGCATGCTGTTTCCGCACGACGCGAAGCTGGAGCTGTATCAGGTTCACGCCGTGACCGGGGGCACCGACGCGCAGGCCACCGTCAGCGTGCGGCTGGAGCAGGACGGGCGCGTCTACAGCGGCCAGTCCTCGGACACCGATACGGTGGTCGCGTCGGCAAAAGCCTATATCAATGCGCTCAACCGGCTGGTGACGGCGCAGACACGCGGCAACGCGGGCGCGCTGATAAACAAGGTGGGCTGAACCGCCCGCCGCCGGGGCGGCACGCGCGGGCGGGCGTGCCCGGTGCCGCCTCAAGCGCGTTGTGATCGGCACGATTGCGCGCGCGCCCTTGCGGCGTGGCCTGCGGACCTTTACCCGAGCCGGGCGTCCCGACTATAAGGGCGTTCGCTCGGCCATCGCGCGGCGGGGCGGCTTCTTGCGGAATTCAGGAACCCCGGCATGCCCTTTCTCTCAGGCCTGTTCTCGTCGGACATGGCAATCGACCTCGGAACCGCCAACACGCTGGTCTATGTCAAGGGCCGGGGAATCATCCTCAACGAACCCTCGGTGGTGGCCTATCACACCAAGGATGGCCGCAAGGCGGTGCTGGCGGTGGGCGAGGACGCCAAGCTGATGCTGGGCCGGACGCCCGGCTCGATCGAGGCGATCCGTCCGATGCGCGACGGGGTCATCGCCGATTTCGACGTGGCGGAGGAGATGATCAAGCATTTCATCCGCAAGGTGCACCGCAACACCATGTTCTCGAAGCCCAAGGTGATCGTCTGCGTGCCCTACGGCGCGACGCCGGTGGAAAAGCGCGCGATCCGGCAATCGGT
>PUOA01000114.1 GCA_003551925.1 Paracoccaceae bacterium | reverse complement strand
GATGCTGCCCCTCGCGAGGGGGAACTCCGCCGCCGAGCTCAGCGCACCGCGCGCGCCCCGTGGGGCCGCGCTGGCCTCACTGCAGCAGCGGCATCGGATCGACGGCCTCGAAGCCTTCGCGGACTTCGAAATGCAGGAAGCTGGGATCGCCCGCGCGGACGGTGGCGATGGTCTGCCCGGCGCTGACGCGGTCGTTGCGCTCGACGCGCAAATCGTCGAGGTTGGCGTAGACCGTCATCAGGTCGCCCTCGTGCCGGATCACCACGATCGGGACCTGATTGGTGTCGCGGGTGATCGCGGCCACGGTGCCGGCAGCGGCGGCGCGCACCTGGGTTCCGGCGCTGGCGGCGATGCCGATGCCGTCGAACCGGCCCGGGTTGAAGGCGCGGATGATCCGCCCGTCGATCGGCATGCGCAGCCGCGCGGATGATGTCTCGGTGCGGTCTTCCGCCATCGCGGGCGGCTCGGGGCGCTCGGCGGCGGCGGTGCGCTCGGCTTCCTCGGCCGACGGCGCGGGCTCGGGCATCGGCTGTGCGGCGCTCGGGGGGCTGGGAGTGGTGCTGCCCGATCCGGGCTCGGGCGTGGTTTCGCGCGTGGGCGCGGCGGCGGCGGTGCGTTGTGCGTCAGTGGCGGGGATCAGCAGGATCTGCCCCTCGCGCACGGTCAGGTCGGCATCCAGCCCGTTCCAGTCCGCAAGCGCCCGCGCCGGCACGCCATAGAGCCGCGCAATCGAAAACGCCGTTTCGCCGCGTTCGACGCGGTGCTGGCGGGGCGCGCCGTCGTCTTGAGCCGCGGCGCGGGGTTCGGCGGCCTCGGCGCGGTCGATGGCGCCTTCGGCCAGCCGGGTGATGTTGATGTCATCGCCACGCCGCGGGCGGGCGTCGGGGCCGCTGCCGGGACCGGCACCGCCGGGCAGCGACAGCACCTCGCCCGCGCGCAGGGCGGTGTCGGGGGGCAGGGCGTTGAAGCGGGCCAGTTCGGTTGCCGACACGCCCACGCGCTCGGCGACCCGCGCCACCGTGTCGCCCGACCGCGCGATGGCGACCTGGAAATTCGGATAGCTGATCACGCCGCGGCTGTCCGGCGCGGGGCGCGATGGCGACATCTCGCGCACCGAGTCCGCAGTGGTGAACCCCGATGAGGGCGGTCGCATGTCGAGGTCGAAATCCGAACACGCCGCCAGCACCAGAGCGACCCCGGTCAGGGCCACGACCCCGCGCACCGAACCACCTTTCCGCATGTTCTGCCCCATCTCTGCCCCGTTCACCGCCCGGCAGCCCTGCTCCGACCCGCTTCGGTGCTGCTTATCCGTCGGCCACGCCATCGACAAGCGGCACGAAGCGCACCGGGCAGAGTTCTTCGTAATCATATCCGTCAGGCCCGCGCGTCACCCGGATCAGGCTTTGCACATGGTCCGTCTGCCCCACCGGAACCACCATGATACCGTCGATGCGCAGTTGCGCCAAGAGCGGCCCGGGAGGGTCCTCGGCCGCGGCTGTCACGATGATGCGATCGAACGGCGCCTGTTCGGGCAGCCCGTGCGAGCCGTCGCCGCGGATGCAGGTGATGTTGGCCAGGTTCAGCCGCTCGAACACCGCGCGCGCGTCCTGTGCCAGCTGGCGGTGGCGTTCCACCGTGTAGACGCGCCGCGCCAGCAGCGACAGGATCGCCGCCTGATAGCCCGACCCGGTGCCGATTTCGAGCACCTTGTCACGCGGGCCGACATCGAGCGCCTGCGTCATCAGCGCGACCACCGAGGGCTGGCTGATGGTCTGCCCGCAGGCGATGGGCAGCGGCACGTCGTCATAGGCGCGCTCGGCGAAGATGCCGCGCACGAACGCGCCGCGGTCGATCCGCTCCATCGCCTCGAGCACGCGCGCGTCGAGCACCCCGCGCGAGCGGATCGCGTAGATGAAGCGCATCTTGCGCTCGGCGATCTCGTCCGGGCTCAGCGTCATTCAAGCGCCTCGCGCACCGCGTCGATGGCGTCATGCGCGGTCAGATCGGCGCGCATCGGCGTGACCGAGATCCAGCCGTCGAGGTTCACCGCCGCATCGGTGCCCGGCGCCGTGGGCAGATGCTGCGGCCCGCCGGTGATCCACAGGAACTTGCGCCCCGATGGCGAAATATGCGGCTCCACCCCGAAAAACGTGTCTTTCCTGTAGCCTTGCGGGGCGACCTTCATCCCCTTCACGTCCGCCCCGGCGATGGGCGGGAAGTTGACGTTGTAGAACAGCCGGTAATCGCCGCGATCCCATGTCGCGCGGTCCAGCAACCGGCGCACGGTGGCGGCGCCATGCGCGGCGGCGGCCTCGAACGGGGTCGACAGATCCTCGGACAGGGGACCCATGTATTGCGACAGCGCGATCGCCGGCAGGCCCTGCAGCGCGGCCTCCATAGCACCGCCGATGGTGCCGGAATAGAGCACGTTCTCGGCCGCGTTGTTGCCCCGGTTCACGCCCGACAGCACCAGATCCGGCCGCGCGCCGTGCAGCACGTCGTAAAGCCCCGCGAGCACGCAATCGGCCGGCGAGCCCTCGGCGGCGTAACGGCGCGGGGCCAGCTTGGCGATCATCGTGGGGTGCGTGTAGCTGATGCAATGCCCGACGCCGGATTGCTCGAAGGCGGGCGCGACGACCCAGACCTCGCCCTGCGGGCCCGCGATCTCGGCGGCGATCTCCTCGAGCACGCGCAGCCCCGGCGCGTTGATGCCGTCGTCATTGGTGACCAGAATGCGCATCGCCCGAGCCCTTCCCATGCGGTGTTGTCCGCTTGTGGACCGGGGCGCGGGCCGGATCAAGCCCCGCGCCGGGCAGGGCGCGCCCGGTGATGCAGCGGCGCATCCGTTTCGGGCGGCGTTGCATGCGGCGCGCGCGATGGGTTTGCGCGATGGCAACCCGGCGGCGGCACTCTGCGCGCCACGGCAAGCATCCGAAGGGAGAGACCCAATGCAGACGGTGCGCAGCATCGCCGAAGCCATCGTCGGGCGCGAGGGCGGCTTCGTCAACGACCCCGACGACCCCGGCGGGGCCACGAATTACGGCGTCACCATCCACACCATGCGCCGGCTGGGGCTGGACCTGACCGGCGACGGGCGCGTGACCGAGGACGATGTCCGCGCGCTGACCCGCGACCAGGCGATCGATATCTACATCGAGCACTATTTCGAGCGCCCGCGCATCAATGACCTGCCCGAGCCGCTGTGGGCGACGGTGTTCGACATGCAGGTCAATGCCGGGTCGAACGCGGTGCGGCTGCTGCAACGGCTGCTCAACGACATGGGGCAGGACGTGGTGGTGGACGGGGTGATCGGGCCGCAGACGATCCGTGCGGCGCATGCCGCCCATGCCGCCGCGCCCGGGCATATCGTGGACGCCTATGGCATCGCGCGGCGCAACTACTACTACACGCTCGCCGATCGCCGCCCCGCCAGCCGCAAGTTTGCCCGGCGCCGCGACGGTGGCAAGGGCGGCTGGATCCGCCGCGCCGAGGAGTTCATCGCCCCGCGCTTCCACCTGACCGACGCGCAGCACCGCGAAAGGACACGCGCATGGGGGTGATCCGGTCGGTCTTCGGGCTGCTGTTCGGCGGCGCGCGCGAGGCCCGCGCGCTGGGCCAGACCGTCACCGGCGTGGCCGAGGTGTTCCGCCCCAACGCCACCCGCCGCATGGAGCTGGGCCACGAGGCCTATGTCGCCGCCCACGCCACCCACGGCGCCGAATTCGCGCATGCCCGCGCGGGGTGGTTCGACGCCTTCGTCAACGGGCTCAACCGCCTGCCGCGCCCGATGCTGGCGCTGGGCACGCTGGGGCTGTTCGCCTACGCCATGGCCGAGCCCGAGGGCTTCGCGCTGCGCATGCGCGGGCTGGCCGAGGTCCCCGAGCCGCTCTGGTGGCTGCTGGGCGCGGTGGTGGCGTTCTATTTCGGCGCGCGCGAGGCGCATCACCTGCGCGTCGATTCGGTGCGCAAGACGGTGCGTCCCGCCGCCCCGGCGCCCGAGGCCAAACCGGCACCCGATGCCGCCGCAGCCGCGCCGAATCCGGCGCTGGCCGAATGGGTGGCGCGCGGCGGGGGCGGCGGGGGCGGCGGCTGACCGGCGGCGCTCAGGTCAGCATGTGGCGCACGCCCTGCGTCACATCGGTGCGCAGCGCCAGCCGCAATGCGGGTTCGTCCCCGGCCTTGAGCGCGGCGATGATCATCCGGTGATGCGGCGGCGCGGTGGACCGGCGCAGCCGCGAGTAAAGCTGGCGCATGGTGGGGCCGAGCTGCAGCCACACGGTTTCCGCCATCGCCAGCATCGCCGGGCTCTGCGCGCGCAGATAGAGCGTGCGGTGAAATTCCAGATTGGTGCGGATATAGGCGACGGGGTCGCGGCGCATCGCGGCCTCGGTGTTGGCGGCGTTGATCGCCTCCATCCGGTCGATCAGGGCGAAATGCACCCGCGGCAGCGCCCGTGTGGCGAGCTCCGGCTCCAGCAGCGCGCGGATCGAGGCCAGTTCCTCGATCCGCTCGCCGCTCAGCGACGGCGTCGCCACCCGCCCCGATGATGACAGCGTCAGCGCGCCTTCGGCGGCCAGGCGGCGCACCGCCTCGCGCGCCGGTGTCATCGACACCCCGAAGCTGCGCCCGATCCCGCGCAGCGTCAGCGCCTTGCCCGGCAAGAGCTCGCCATGCATGACCTGCGCACGCAGCGCGCGGTAGATGCGGTCATGCACGACCCCGGCCATCGGCGCCTCGGTCGGCCGTGCCGGGCGCGACAGCGCGTGCGACGGCCCGTCACCCAGCGGCGACATCATCGTCCGGCCCCCCCCGCGTCGGTGGCGGCGAAATCAAACCGGTGCAGCGCCGCCCCGTGCCGGCGCAGCCAGGCGCGCGGGGCGGCGTGGTCGGGCATCAGCCGCGCGACCTCGGCCCAGTAGGCCGGCGAGTGGTTCATCTGCGCCAGATGCGCGACTTCATGCGCGGCGACGTAGTCGAGAACCTGCGGCGGCGCCATCACCAGCCGCCACGAGAACATCAGCCGCCCCGCCGCCGAGCACGACCCCCAGCGCGAGCGCGTGTCGCGCAGCGCGATGGCGCTGAACTCCCGCCCCAGCGCCGCGGCATGCCGCGCGCAGGCCGCGGTCAGGTCGTCCCGCGCCTGCGCGCGCAGGAACGCCGCCACCCGCGCCCCGCTGCGCGTGCCGGCGGGGTCGGGCGGCAGCAGCAGCGCGCCCGGCGCCGCCACCACCCGCGGCACCGATGCCACGCGCAGCAGACGCGGTTCGCCGTGCACCGGCACCCGGACCCCCGGCCGCACCGCGACCCTTGCGGGCAGCGTCGACAGGGTGGCGCGCAGCCACGGTTCCTTCTCGTGCAGGAATGCCAGCGCGGTGCGCTTGTCCAGCGCCGCCGGGACCGTCAGCGTCACCCGCGCATCCAGCCGCGACACCCGCAGCGACAATCGCCGCGCGCGCGCCGAGCGGCGCAGCACCACGTCGAGCGGGGGGTCGCCGGGCAGGATGGCAGCCGAGGACATGCGGAACGCTCCGAAGCTTTCCGGCCACAATATCCGCCGCCCGCCATGTCGCAAGCCCCGCACCGCCCCCGCGGCGCGCGGATTGCGTCTTTACAGCGCGAATCCCTTGTGGCAGGGGACCGCAATTCGCACAGGCCTCGCTCGGGCATCGCTCGGGCCTCGCACAGGGCAACACCAAACAAGGGGGTATGACATGCCCATCGAAGACTGGGGCGTGAAGCGCGTCTGCCCGGTGACCGGCCGGCGCTTCTACGACCTCAACCGCTCGCCGGTCATCAGCCCGTATACCGGCGAGGTGGTTTCCATCGACGAACCCGGCGCCAAGATGCCCGGACCATCGGGGTCGACCGCCAAGCCGAAGAAACCCGCCAAGCCCGCCGCCTCGGAAGAGGAAGACGATCTGCTGGTGGACAATGACGACAGCTCCGATGTCGACGAAGATCTGCTCGACGATGACGACGACGATTCGGTCGCGCTCGACGATCTGGCCGACGTTGCATCGGAAGATGACGACACCTGAGCGCCGCGCGCGCAAGAAAGGGCTTGCACCCGATCCGCCGCTTGCGTAGAGACCAAGCACAGCGCCGGACGTCGGGCGCGCGTGGGGCCATAGCTCAGTTGGGAGAGCGCTTGAATGGCATTCAAGAGGTCAGGGGTTCGACTCCCCTTGGCTCCACCAAACAAAACAAAGACTTACACGGAAACCAGCCCCGCCAGCGCGGGGCTTTTTCGTGCCGGGGAATGGTGAG
>PUOA01000328.1 GCA_003551925.1 Paracoccaceae bacterium | reverse complement strand
TCGGGCGCGGTCTCGGGCGCGGGATCGGTGGTCGGTTCGGCGGCGGGGACCTCCCCGGCGGGGACGGCCTCCACCCCCACCAGCATCGGCTCCTTCACGAAGGGCGCGGGCGCCGGGCGCGCGGGCGCGATCTCGATCGGCGTGCCGGTGCGGACCATGGCGTAGATGTCCTCCATCTCGCGGTCGGTGACGGCGATGCAGCCATCGGTCCAGTCGCCGCGGGCGTTGGCGAACTCGGGGCCGCGGCCGTGGATGAAGATGTTGTCGCCAGGATCCTCGCCGCGCGCCCTTGCCGCGGCGATATCCTCGGCGCTGGGATAGGAAATCCCCAGCGACAGGTGAAAGCGGCTGTTGGGGTTGCGCCGGTCGATATGATAGCTCCCCTCGGGCGTGCGACGGTCACCGCGGCGCTGCTTGTGCCCGTTGGGGTAACCCAGATCGACCGCGAAGCTGCGCAGAAGCGTGTCGTGGTGCCACAGCTCCATCACGCGCTCGGCCTTGTAGACGCGAATCTGCGTGACCTCGGGGCCGTCATAGCTGCGGAACTTGGACGGCGGCTCGCTGGCGCAGGCGGCCAGCAGCGACAGCATGGCCAGACCGGCCAGAAAACGAACGAGTGTCATGGTTACTGCGGGCGCCCCGGAATTTTTTCCAAGCATGCCGGAAAACCGCGCGCTTGCCTACTGATTCGCGCGTCGCGGTCAGCCGGGATTGCCGCTTCCCGCAGCCCCTGCCTCGCTGCGCGCGGCGGACGCGCTGGCGCGGGTCTCGGCGGTCTGGTCAAGCGCGCGGGCCGCGGCGTCGTCGCCGTCCAGCCGGGCCTCGATGGCGCGCAGCCGCGCGATCACCTCGTCGCGGTAGTCGCTGGTCTGCTGGTTGCTTTCCTCGGCATGCGCGTCCTGCATCGAGTTCACGATCAGCCCCACCAGCAGGTTCACCACCGCGAAGGTGGTCATCATGATGAACGGCACGAAGAACACCCAGGCGTAGGGGTAGACCTCCATCACCGGGCGGACGATCCCCATCGACCACGATTCCAGCGTCATGATCTGGAACAGCGAATACGCGCTGCGCCCGATGGTGCCGAACCATTCGGGAAACGACGCCTGGAACAGCTTGGTCGCCATCACCGCGCCGATGTAGAAGATCATCGACATCAGCAGGAACACCGACCCCATCCCCGGCAGCGCCTTCAGGAAGCCCTCGACCACGCGGCGCAGGCTGGGGGTGACCGACACCACGCGCAGCAGACGCAGGATGCGCAGCGCGCGCAGCACCGTGAACGCCCCCGACCCCGGAATGAGCGAAATCCCGACGATCACGAAATCGAACAGGTTCCAGCCCGAACCGAAGAACCGCAGCCGCTGGGCGTAGAGCTTGAGCGCGATCTCGATCACGAAGATCGTCAGACAGATGCGGTCCAGCCCCAGGATCACCGGGCCGGCGGCATCCATCAGCGTGGACGATGTTTCCATGCCAAGGATCACGGCGTTGAACAGGATCACGCCGATGACCCCGTTCTGCACCCAGCGGCGGTCCAGAAAGGCGGCGACCTTTTCGCGGTTGGTCATGGCGCGGCGATCCTCCGGGTTGGTGCGGCGCGGGCAGGCTGCACCGCGCGTGGCGCGGGACGCAAGGCCCCGGCCCCGGGCGCGGCACGATCAGCGCGCGATATGCCCGCGCGTGAACCGCGCTGCAAGCTCGACATGCGCCGACCAGCGGAACTGGTCGACCCCCTGCACCCAGTCCAGGCTGTATCCGGCCTCGGTCAACACCCGCGCGTCGCGCGCAAATGTGACCGGGTTGCACGACACGGCGCCGATCACGGGCACCGCCGCGCGCGCCATCTCGGCGATCTGCGCGCGGGCGCCGGCGCGCGGAGGGTCGATCACCACGGCGTCAAACCGCGACAGCTCGTCGGCCAGCAGCGGGCGGCGGAACAGGTCGCGCGCCTCGGTGGTCACCGCGCGCAGGCCGGGTGTGCCGCGCGCGCCGGCGTCGAGCGCGGCCAGCATCGCGGCGTCGGCTTCGACGGCGTGGACGGCCGCGGAGTCCGCCAGCGGCAGCGCGAAGGTCCCGCACCCGGCGAAAAGGTCGGCGACCCGCGCCGCGCCGTCGGTTGCCTCCAGCACCGCGGCGACCAGCGCCGCGGCGCCTTGGGCGGTGGCTTGCAGGAACGCGCCGGGCGGCGGGACGACCGCCGCCGCGCCCATGCGCTGCACGGGCGGCGCGGCCTGCGCCAGCACCTCGCCCTCCCACGCCAGCCGCGCAAGCCCCCCCTGCCCCGCGATCTGGGCCAACCGCGCGCGCAAGGGGCCATCCAGCGCCTTGCCGCCGCTCACGGCCAGATCGACGCCCGCCTCGGACACGCACGCGGTCAGCGCCAGCGCCCGGCCGCGCGCGGCGCCGGCCTCGGTCAGCGCTTCGAATACCGGCAGGGCAGCGATCAGGTCGGGGTGCAGCAGGCGACAGTCGGGGATCGCGGTGACGGTGTCGCTGGCCCGCGCATGGAACCCCACCAGCGCGCCGCGCTTGAGCCGCCGCCCCGCCAGCACCGCGCGGCGCCGCGCGCCGGGCGGCGAGACATGCATCGCCCGCATCGGCGCCGACAGCCCCTGCCCCGCGAGCGCACGGGTCACGACCTCGGCCTTCCACCCGGCGACGAAACCATCCGAGGCGTGCATGAGCGCGCACCCCCCGCAGGCGCGGTAATGCGGGCACGGCGCGCGCACGCGCTCGGGCGCGGGATGCAGGATGCGCGGGGCGGCGATGCGGCCGTCCGCAGCCTCGCCCGCCACGACCTCGCCGGGCAGCGCGCGGGCGACGCGCAGATCGCCCGCGACACCGTCGCCGCGCAGGTCCAGCCGCTCGACCGTGATCATGCGCCCCGGCTCACTCCGCCGCTTCCTGCGTGGAGATGAAGCCCCCCGACTGCCGCGTCCAGTAGCGGGCATAGATGCCGTCCTGCGCGAGCAGATCGTCATGGCTGCCCGCTTCGACGATGTGACCGTCCTCCAGCACGATGATCCGGTCCATCGCGGCGATGGTGGACAGCCGGTGCGCGATGGCCAGCACCGTCTTGCCGGCCATCAGCGCCTCGAGCGAGTCCTGCACCGCGGCCTCGACCTCGGAATCGAGCGCCGAGGTCGCCTCGTCCAGCACCAGGATCGGGGCGTTCTTCAGGAACGCGCGCGCAAGCGCGATGCGCTGGCGCTGCCCACCCGACAGCCGCACGCCGCGTTCGCCCAGATGCGCCGCGTAGCCCTTGCGGCCGGTGTGATCCTCAAGCCCCAGGATGAAGTCATGCGCCTGCGCCGCGCGGGCGGCGGCCTCCACCTCCTCGGGCGAGGCGTCGGGGCGGCCATAGCGGATGTTGTCCAGCGCCGAGCGGTTGAACATCGCGGTTTCCTGCGTGACCATCCCGATCTGTCGGCGCAGGCTCTCCTGCGTGACCTCGCGCACGTCATGGCCCTCGACCAGCACGCGCCCGGCTTCGGTGTCGTAGAGCCGCAGCAACAGCGCCACCAGCGTCGATTTGCCGGCGCCCGAGGCACCGACGATGCCGATCTTCTCACCGGCGCGGATGTCGAGATCGATGTTCTCGACCCCGCCGCTGCGCCGGCCATAGGCGAAGCACACGCGCTCGAAGCGCACCGCGCCGCCGATCCGGCCCAGTTCGGAGGCGTCGGGGGCATCGACCAGCGCGGGCTCGGGGGTGAGCGTGCGCATGCCGTCCTCGACCTCGCCGAGATTGCCGTAGATCGCCATCAGCACGAAGCTGACCCAGCCGGTCATCTGCGCGATCCGGATCGACACCGCACCCGCCGCCGCAATGTCGCCGGGCGAGGCCATGCCGCCCGACCACAGCCACGCCGCGCCGCCGATCAGCAGCACCGGCAGCAGCCCCGCCACCGCCATCAGCCAGAAGCGGAACGCCGCCTGCACATGCCCGAACTCGATCGCGCGGTCGCGGAACACGTCCATAGCGCCCAGCGCGGCGCGGTCCTCATGCTGGGCGTGGGCGAAAAGCTTGACGGTCTTGATGTTGGTGATGGTGTCCACCACCTGCCCGCTGACCATCGCCCGCGCCCCGGCCCGCGCGCCCGAGCGTGCCCGCACCGCAGGCAGGAAGTGCCGGATCAGCGCGAAGTAGCCGACCATCCACACCGCAAGGATCAGCGCCAGCCGCGGGTCGATCGTCAGCAGCAGCACCACCGAGCCGAGGATCGAGGCCAGCGCGAAGGAAATCGTGTTGATGCTTTCATTCGCCACATCGGTCAGCGCGCGGGCGGTCTGCACCTGTTTCTGCGCGATCCGCCCGGCGAAATCATCGTCGAAGAACGTCACCGGCTGGCCCAGCGTCCAGCGGTTCAGCCGCGCCTGCACCAGCACGTTGACATTGGGCTGCACGACGATGGTGTTCGCCGCCGACGACACCCCGAACGCCAGCGGCCGCAGCACCACGAAGAACACCGCAAACCCCGCCAGCAGCAGCCAGTTTTCGGCAAAGAACGCGCCCGGACCGCTGGCCAGCGCCGCGTCGATCACCGCGCCGAGGATCAGCGCCGAGACGACCTCGGTCACGCCGGCAAGCGCCGACAGCGCGGCCGCGACCAGCAGCACCGGCCAGGCGCCCGCCACGCCCCAGTGGATGAACCGCCACAGGCTGCGCGGCGGCGGCCCCGGCGCAGGCTGGAACGGGTCGATCAGATCGGCGAGTTTCATGCGCGTCCCCTCATTCCGCGGCCTGCCCTTCGGGCGCGGCCGGATCGGTGCCGATGAAGCCACCCGATTGCCGCGCCCAGAATCGCGCATAGAGCCCGCCGCGCGCGAGCAGCGCGTCATGCGGGCCATCCTCGACGATCCGGCCATCATCGAGCACCACGATCCGGTCGAGCTGCGCGATGGTCGACAGCCGGTGCGCGATGGCGATCACGGTCTTGCCCTCCATCACCCCGTAAAGCGTGTCCTGAATCGCGGCCTCGACCTCCGAGTCCAGCGCCGAGGTCGCCTCGTCCAGCACCAGAATGGGCGCGTTCTTCAGGATCACGCGGGCGATGGCGATGCGCTGGCGCTGCCCGCCCGAGAGCTTCACGCCGCGCTCGCCCACCCGCGCGTCGTAGCCGCGATTGCCATCGGAGTCCGACAGGTCCTGAATGAAATCATGCGCTTCGGCGCGCCGGGCGGCGGCGATCATCTCGGCCTCGGTGGCGTCGGGGCGGCCATAGAGGATGTTCTCGCGCACCGAGCGGTGCAGAAGCGCGGTGTCCTGCTGGACCATGCCGATCTGCGCGCGCAGGCTGTCCTGCGTGACGGCGGTGATGTCCTGCCCGTCGATCTCGATCCGCCCGGCCTCGGGGTCGTAGAAGCGCAGCATCAGCTTCACCAGCGTCGATTTCCCCGCGCCCGAGCGCCCGATCAGGCCCACCTTCTCGCCCGGGGCGATGGTGAGCGACACGTCCTGCAGCCCGCCACGCGCGCGCCCGTAGTGATGCGTGACGCCATGCAGCGCGATGCGGCCCTCGCGGAACTCGAGCGGCCTGGCGCCCGCGCGATCGGTCAGCATCACCGGCTGGGCGATGGTCTCCATCCCCTCGGCCACCACGCCGAGGTTGCGAAAGAACGACGACACCGCCCACATGATCCAGCCGGTCATCGCATTCAGCCGCAGCGTCAGCGCCGTGGCCGCCGCCACCACGCCCACCGTCGCCGCGCCCTGCGACCACAGCAGGATCGCCCAGCCCACCACGGCAACGATCAGGAACCCGTTGAGCGTGACCAGCGCAATGTCCATCCTGGTGAAGATGCGCATCTCGGTCTGGAAGGTGCGGCGCGCGTGTTCGATGGCGTCGCGGGCGTAGTCGATCTCGCGGTCATGATGCGCGAACAGCTTGACCGCGTGAATGTTGGTGTAGCTGTCGACCACGCGGCCCGTCACCGCGCTGCGCGCGTCGCTCGCGGCCTTGGACGCAGGCCCCACCCGCGCGATGGTCCAGCGCACCAGCGCGATATAGAGCGCCAGCCACACCAACAACGGAATCACCAGCCGCGGGTCGGCACCGGCCAGCAGTACCGCGGCGGCGATCACATAGGCGATGGCAAAGCTCAGCGCGTCGAAGATCTGGAACACCGCCTCGCCGGCAGCGGGCGGGGTCTGCATGATGCGGTTGGCGATGCGCCCGGCGAAGTCGTTTTCGAACCAGCCCACCGGCTGGCGCAGCACGTGGCGATGCGCGCGCCAGCGGATGATGGTGCCGAAATTGGGCAGGATAGCGTTGTTGATCAGCCC
>PUOA01000064.1 GCA_003551925.1 Paracoccaceae bacterium | reverse complement strand
GGGCGAACTGCCCGGCGCGGACCCGGATCGCGCGGGCCGTTCGCGGGGGAACGGTGATCTCGGCGTGCTTGCGGGCGGTGGCGCGAGCGGCCGCGTACAGCGCCATGTCGGGGCGGGGCAGCGTCTGCGTGGGGTAGCAGATCACGGGCGCGACCGCGCGGCGGGCCTCGGCGTCGGGGGGCGTGGTCATCGGTCGGCCCGCCCGGCGCGACAGGTCTGCGGGGTGCGCCCGCGGGGCAGCGCGATCTCGGCACCACAGGCCACGCAACGGTGCAGCACGCGCCCGTCGGCCAGCGCGCGGCGATCCTCGCGCCAGCGGCAGGCGCGGCGGTGCCACGGTTTGACGATCAGGATCACGGCGACGGCGATCAGCAGGCCAAGGACGATATACATGTCAGTGCATGTCGGCGGTCGGGCGCGTCGGTGCAAGCCCCCCGGGCGCGGTTGTCACGCCGGCAAGGCGCAGCGCGGCGTGGTCGGGATACCACATCGGGTTGACCGGCAGCGCACCCAGCCGCTGGACGAAGCCTTCGTCGATGGACTGGGCGCGATAGATCGCCAGATCGCGCTGCATCTCGCGGTCCGGGTCGACCATGCCGAAATGGCGCTCGGTGGCGATGCGGTAGCCGTGAAAGCCAAGTCGCGCATCGGGCGCAAGCTCGCGCGCATGCCCGCCCACGAAGATCAGCGCGCAGGCCGAGGCGCAATGCCGGTCGACGCGCGTATCGAGCCGGTGCTCGCGCAGCACCCGCACCGCGCCGCGGGCCTCGTAGATGTTGCCGCCGTTGCTGTCGAGCGTCACGCGCCGGATCTGCGGGTGTGCGGCGAGCGCTGCGCGCAGCGCCGCGGTGAGCCCGTGATCCACGGTCCCCGAAAACGCCAGAGTGCGCCCGTCGGAGGACATCTCGAGCACGAAATCGGGGGGCGGAATCACGATGGGGTCGGGCTGCGCGATGGGGGTTCGAGCCATCGCCACGCCCACCGCCACAAGCCCGCACAGTGCCCCCGCCAGCAACACGCGCAGCACGCGTTCGTCGATGGGAAGGCGGTTGGAAGCAAGGAAAGACCGGCGCATACCGAAGCCTGACCGAGGCATCGGTTTCACACCATCCCCCGGCGCCTCACATCCCTGTGAGGGCTGGGCCTGTGAGGGCTGGGCCTGTGAGGGCCGGGGCCTGTGAGGGCTGGGCCTGTGAGGGCCGGGGCCAACGACGTCACACCACGCGTTCGACCATCTGCTTCTTGATCTCGGCGATCGCCTTGGCGGGGTTCAGCCCCTTGGGGCAGGTCTTGGCGCAGTTCATGATCGTGTGGCAGCGATAGAGCTTGAACGGGTCGTGCAGGTCATCGAGCCGCTCGCCCGTGGCCTCGTCGCGCGAATCGATGATCCAGCGATACGCGTGCAGCAGCGCCGCCGGGCCCAGATAGCGGTCGCCGTTCCACCAGTAACTGGGGCAGGCGGTCGAGCAGCACGCGCACATCACGCATTCATAAAGGCCGTCGAGCTTCTCGCGGTCCTCGATCGATTGGCGCCACTCCTTGGCCGGCGTGTTGGACTTCGTCTCCAGCCACGGCTTGATCGAGGCGTGCTGCGCGTAGAAATGCGTCAGATCCGGCACCAGATCCTTGACCACGGGCATGTGGGGCAGGGGGTAGATGGCCACGTCGCCCTTGACCTCGTCCATGCCGAAGATGCAGGCCAGCTCGTTGCCGCCGTCGATGTTCATCGCGCAGGACCCGCAGATCCCCTCGCGGCACGAGCGGCGGAAGGTCAGGGTCGGATCGATGTTGGACTTGATCCAGATGAGCGCATCCAGAACCATCGGCCCGCAATCGTCGAGGTCGACGAAATACGTGTCCACACGCGGGTTCTGGCCGTCATCGGGGTTCCAGCGATAGATGCGGAACTTGCGCAGGGTCCTGGCACCCTCGGGCTTGGGCCAGGTCTTGCCGGTGCGCATCTGGCTGTTCTTGGGCAGGGTCAGTTGAACCATTGCGATATCCTCAATCGACGCGCTCGGTGGGCGCGGTCATGTCAGTAGACACGCGCCTTCGGCGCGATCCGGTCCGTGTCGATGCCACCCTGATCGGCGGGCGTCAGCGGTTCGGTCACCACCGGACGATACTCCAGCCTGACCTTCGCGCCATCGACCCAGGCGAGCGTGTGCTTGCGCCAGTTGGTGTCGTCGCGCTCGGGGTAGTCCTCGTGGGCGTGGGCGCCGCGGCTCTCCTTGCGCGCTTCGGCGCTGACCACGGTGCTCAGCGCGTTGGGCATCAGGTTGTCGAGCTCGAACGTCTCCATCAGGTCGGTGTTCCAGATCAGCGAGCGGTCGCTGACCTTGATGTCCGACATGCGCCCGGCGATATCCGCCATCTTGCGCGCGCCCTCGGCCAGCGTCTTGTCGGTGCGGAACACGGCGGCATCTTCCTGCATGACCCGCTGCATGTCACCGCGCAGCTCGGCCGTGGGGGTGGCGCCGTCGGCGTGGCGGATGCGGTCGAAACGCTCGAGCGCCTTGTCGATGCTGGCGCGGTTGGGCGTGGGGATCGGCGCGGCGGCGTCCACCACCTGGCCCGCGCGGATCGCCGCGGCGCGGCCGAACACCACCAGGTCGATCAGGCTGTTCGAACCCAGCCGGTTCGCGCCGTGCACGCTGGCGCAGGCCGCCTCGCCCACCGCCATCAGGCCGGGGGCGATGCGGTCGGGATTCTCGGCGTCGGCGTTCAGCACCTCGCCCCAGTAATTGGTGGGAATGCCGCCCATGTTGTAGTGCACCGTGGGCAGCACCGGGATCGGTGCCTTGGTCACGTCCACCCCCGCGAACACGCGCGCGCTTTCGGAAATGCCGGGCAGGCGCAGGTTCAGCGTCTCGGGCGGCAGATGGTTGAGGTGCAGGTGAATGTGGTCCTTGTTGGGGCCGACGCCGCGGCCCTCGCGGATCTCCATGGTCATGCAGCGCGAGACCACGTCGCGGCTGGCCAGATCCTTGTAGGTGGGCGCATAGCGCTCCATGAAGCGCTCGCCTTCGGAGTTGGTCAGATACCCGCCCTCGCCGCGCGCGCCTTCGGTGATCAGACAACCCGCGCCGTAGATGCCGGTGGGGTGGAACTGCACGAATTCCATGTCCTGCAGCGGAAGCCCCGCGCGCGCCACCATGCCGTTGCCATCGCCGGTGCAGGTGTGCGCGCTGGTTGCGCTGAAGTACGCACGCCCATAGCCGCCGGTGGCCAGCACGACCATCTTGGCGCCGAAGGCGTGCAGCGTGCCGTCATCGAGCTTCCAGGCCAGCACGCCCTGACACACGCCGTCGTCGGACATGATCAGGTCGATGGCGAAATACTCGATATAGAACTCGGCCTTCTGCTTCAGGCTCTGACCATAAAGCGTGTGCAGCATGGCGTGCCCGGTGCGGTCGGCCGCGGCGCAGGTGCGCTGCACGGGAGGGCCTTCGCCGAATTCGGTGGTGTGCCCGCCAAAGGGACGCTGGTAGATCTTGCCGTCCTCGGTGCGCGAGAACGGGACGCCGTAATGTTCCAGCTCGTAAACGGCCTTCGGTGCTTCGCGCGCGAGGTATTCCATCGCGTCGGTGTCGCCCAGCCAGTCCGAGCCCTTGACGGTGTCATACATGTGCCACTGCCAGTGGTCAGGCCCCATGTTCGACAGCGACGCCGCGATCCCGCCCTGCGCCGCCACGGTGTGCGAGCGCGTGGGGAAGACCTTGGTCACGCAGGCGGTCTTCAGCCCCTGCTCGGCCATCCCCAACGTGGCGCGCAGCCCCGCGCCGCCGGCGCCCACCACGACCACGTCATAGCTGTGTTCTTCGATTTCGTATGCAGACATGCGTTCCATTCCTCAGGCGCTGAACAGGATCGTGGCGACGGAGAGCACCCCCGCGGCGCCGATTGCCCAGCACAGCAGCGTGTTGACCAGAAGCGCGGCGGTGCGCGCGGCCTTTCCTGACACATAGTCCTCGATCACCACCTGCAACCCCTGCTGCAGGTGCGCAAAGGTCGCGGCGATGAACAGCACCGCCACCAGCGCGTGCCACAGGTTCGAGTAGGTGGCGACGAACGCGTCGTAGCCCCCGCCCAGCGCGCGGCCGAAGGGGATGATGAACAGCAGCATCAGCGGGATCAGCGCGATCGAGGTGACGCGCTGCGCCCACCAGTGGCCGACGCCTTCGCCCGCCGCGCCGTGCCCGTGCACGCGGGCGTAATCGGTCTTGTAGCTCATGGCGTCCTCCTCAGATCACGATCAGGGTGAGCAGCGTCATCACCACCGACGCACCGATCACCACCCAGGACGATTTCTCGACGATCTCGACCTCCATCATCCGGCCCGTGTCCCAGATCAGGTGCCGGATGGAGTTCAGCGTGTGATACCACAGCGCCCAGAGCGAGAGCGTCAGCACCAGCAGCCCCAGCCACGAGGTCAGCAGCCCGTCCACCCAGGCGAAGTAGTCGGCGTCGAACGCGCCGGCAGCGAACCACCACACGATCAGCACCGCCGCGAGCGTCATGCCCACGCCGGTGATGCGGTTCATGATCGATGTGACCGCGGCGAGCGGCAGGCGATAGACCTGCAGATGCGGGGAGAGCGGTCGTTTTCCCCGGTTGACGTCTGCCATGATGGGCTCCTTGCTTCACTGCATGCCCCGGTCCGCACCCGGGCTGGCTGTGTGTTGTGATACCGCTTTTCACGCGCTTGTCACGCGCTGAGCCGCTCCGCGCGCGGTGTAGCGCCAAGCTTTCAGGGTGCGGCGGGGTATTTTCGCCATTTGTGATCACAGCCAGAAATTTTGCGATCACAAAACGGGCGGCTCGCGCCGACTCAGCGCGGGACCAGCGCCCAGTAATCGAAATCCAGCAGAACCTCGGGCAAATAGCGCCCGTCACCGTCGCGCAGCGCAAAGGGCGCACCCCTGGTCACCACGAGCCGCAGCCGCAGCGCGCCCACGCCGGGGGCGGGGGTCTCGGCGCGGTCCAGCACCTCGGACCACGCGCGCACGGTGTCGCCGGCAAAGCACGGGTTGGCGTGCGCACCGCCGTTGATCGCCACCATCAGCGGCGCGTTGGCCAGACCGTTGAACGCCAGCGCCCGGCCCAGGCTCAGCACATGCCCGCCATAGATCAGCCGCCGGCCATCCTCGCGCTGCGTGGCGTCGAAATGCACCTTGGCGGTGTTCTGCCACAGCCGCGTGGCAAGCATGTGCTCGGCTTCCTCGATGGTCACCGCGTCCACGTGATCGATGGTCTCGCCCACCGCGTAGTCGCCCCAGCGGTGCGCCTCGCCCGAGGCGCGGGTGTCCCAGCCGCTGAAATCCAGCCCCGCGGGCACCACCAGATCCGCCGGCGCCACCGCCTCGGCCAGCGCGGGAACATGCGTCTCGGGCGGTGCCGCGGCGGCGTCGCGCTTGCGCACCATCACCCAGCGCACATAGCTCAGCACCGCCTCGCCGCGCTGGTTCAACCCGCCGGTGCGCACCCACACCACCCCCGCCTTTCCGTTCGAGGTCGGCCGCAGCCCGATCACCTCGGACCGAGCGCTGAGCGTGTCCCCGGGCCAGACCGGCGCCAGAAAGCGCCCCTCGGCATAGCCCAGATTGGCGACCGCGTTCAGGCTGATATCGGGCACCGTCTTGCCGAACACCGTGTGGAACACGATCAGATCGTCCAGCGGGCTTGCCGGCAGGCCGCAGCCGCGCGCCACTTCATCGGACGAATGCAGCGGTCCCCGCGCCGGATAAAGCGCGTGATACAGCGCCCGCTCCCCGCCCGAGAGCGTGCGAGGGACCGCATGCGCGATCACTTCGCCCAGCGTGTAATCCTCGAAAAAGCGGCCCGCATGGGTCTTGGCGGTCATTGTCGTCTCCGTCTGTGGCTCACAGTGCACCGAGTTTCATGCCCGGGTCGTACGCCGCCCCGGGGACCTCCTTGACCACTGCCTGCGCGCAGCGGATGCGCCCCGTCGCAGGATCGGCCGCATAGGCCGGGCTGCCATGCAGCACCCAGCCCTGCGCCAATGCCGCGGTGACCTTGTGGCAAAAGGCCGAGTCGTCCTCGCCGGTCAGCAATCGATACGCCAGCATCGCTCAGCCGAACGGCCAGACGCCGAGCCAGGCGTGGACCCACCCCACCACCGCGGTCAGCACCAGTGCGGCAACGACTGCCGCGCCCTCTTTCCACATCGGTGCCGGGGCAGGCGGCGTCCAGTCGCGCTGGGCGCGGTTGATCAGGATCACCGACACCACCGCCCAGGCCAGCAGCCCGCCGAACAGGATCACCCCCTGCAGCG
>PUOA01000020.1 GCA_003551925.1 Paracoccaceae bacterium | reverse complement strand
GTTCGAGCAGGCCAAGAAGAATGCACCCTGCATCGTTTTCATCGACGAGATTGACGCAGTCGGTCGCTCACGTGGCGTCGGCTATGGCGGCGGCAATGACCAACGCGAGCAGACATTGAACCAGCTTCTGGTTGAAATGGACGGGTTCGAGGCCAATGAGGGCATTATCATCGTTGCGGCCACCAATCGCCCCGATGTGCTTGACCCTGCCCTGCTGCGCCCCGGTCGTTTTGACCGTCAGGTTCAAGTGCCCAACCCCGACATCAAGGGCCGCGAGCGGATTCTGGGCGTGCACGCGCGCAAGGTGCCGCTGGGGCCGAACGTGGACCTGCGCATCATCGCGCGCGGCACGCCGGGGTTCTCGGGCGCCGATCTGGCCAACCTTGTCAACGAGGCCGCGCTGATGGCGGCACGGTCCTCGCGGCGCTTCGTGGTGATGGAGGATTTCGAGAACGCCAAGGACAAGGTCATGATGGGGGCAGAACGCCGCTCGATGGTCATGTCCGAGGACGAGAAGAAGCTCACCGCCTATCACGAGGCCGGGCACGCGGTGGTGGGGCTGCACGTCCCGCAGCACGATCCGATCCACAAGGCGACCATCATCCCGCGCGGTCGCGCGTTGGGACTGGTGCTGTCGCTGCCCGAGCGCGACCAGCTCAGCGTGACCTACACCAAGTACAAGTCGCAGATCGCCATGGCGATGGGCGGTCGGGTGGCCGAGGAGCTGGTCTTCGGCAAGGAGAACGTGACCTCGGGCGCGGCGAGCGACATCCAGCAGGTCACCAAGATCGCCCGCGCCATGGTCACGCGCTTCGGCTTCGACGAGGAGCTGGGCCATATCGACTACGCCAACGAGCAGCAGTCCTATCTCGGGTCATATGGCGGCGGGTCGAACCATTCGGGCATGACCCAGAAGGTGATCGACGACAAGGTGCGCGCAATCGTCAACGAAGGCTATGAGACCGCCAAGCGCATCCTGACCGAGCACCGCGACGATCTGGAGCGGCTCGCGCAGGGGCTGCTGGAATACGAGACCCTGACCGGCCCCGAGATCAAGCGGGTGATGAAGGGCGAGCCCATCGGGCGCGACGATGACGACAGCGACGAGCCCACGGGCGGCAAGCCGTCGGTGGCATCGATCCCGAAGACCCGCCCGCGCAAGCGCGACGATGACGGCGGCGGGCTGGAACCCGAACCACAGACCTGAGCCCGGCGCCACGCCGCCGAGCACATTGCAAGCGCGCGTCCCCGTCGGGGGGCGCGCCCTTTCCTTGAAAGGACCGCCCATGACCGCGCCGCGCAAGATCATCATCGACACCGACCCGGGCCAGGACGACGCGGTCGCCATTCTGCTGGCGCTTGCCAGCCCCGAAGCGCTCGAGGTGCTGGGCATCACCTGCGTTGCGGGCAACGTGCCGCTTGCGCTGACGGCGAAGAATGCGCGGATCGTGTGCGAGCTTGCCGGCCGCCCCGAGGTGCCCGTCTACGCGGGCTGCGATGCACCGCTTGCGCGCAAGCTGGTGACCGCCGAGCATGTGCACGGCAAGACCGGGCTGGACGGGATCGACCTGCCGGAGCCCCGGATGCCGCTGCAGAAACAGCACGCCGTCGATTTCCTGATCGATACCTTGCGCGCCGAACCCGCGGGGACGGTGACGCTGGTTCCCATCGGCCCGCTGACCAACATCGCCACCGCCTTCGCGCGCGCGCCGGATATCGTGGGCCGCGTGGCCGGGATCGTGCTGATGGGCGGCGCCTATTTCGAGGTCGGCAACATCACCCCCGCGGCCGAGTTCAACATCCATGTCGACCCCGAGGCCGCGCAGGCGGTGTTCGCCGCGGGGGTGCCGCTGACGGTGATGCCGCTCGACGTGACGCACAAGGCGCTGACCACCCGCCCGCGGGTCGAGGCGTTCCGCGCGCTGCCCGGCCGGGTTGGACCCGCCGTCGCGGCCTGGACCGATTTCTTCGAACGTTTCGACAAGGAGAAATACGGCTCCGACGGCGCGCCGTTGCACGATCCGTGCACCATCGCGTGGCTGCTGCGCCCCGATCTGTTCACCGGGCGTCGCATCAACGTCGAGATCGAGACCGAGGGCCGCTTCACGCTCGGCATGACGGTTGCCGACTGGTGGCGCGTTTCGGGCCGGCCGGAGAACGCGTTTTTCGTGGGCGATATCGACGCCGAGGGGTTCTACGCCCTGCTCACCGAGCGGCTCGCACGGCTCTGAGCGTCGGGGCCGGCACCTGCTGCGGTGCCGACCGGCGCGCGCGTGTAACAGATCGCGTCAGCAGCGCGGCTGCGAGCAGCACGACACTTCGCGCATCACCCAGCGCGCCGGGGCGACCTGGTGGCGCACCTCGCGGTAGAGCGCGGGATAATACACCAGTTCGACCCGGTGGTTGCCCCGATACTCATATGCCTTCTTCGCAGGCTTCACCAGAACCTGTGTGGTTTCGAATTTCGGCCCGACATAGTGCTTCTGGTAGCATTTCTGGGTGATGCCTTCCCAGGCCAGCGCCTGGCCCGACATCAATATCAACGCGCTCAGCGTCGTGGCAGCGAGTGTCTTCATGTCATCCCCCGAATGGATTTTGTGACAGGTCGGAAACGCGAGACTGCTCGAAATATTGGCGCCAGGAGTGCGGCACAGGTAACCCGGCGAGCGTAGGCAGGAGTTCGCCTGCCTGTCAAGAAAATCGATCACATTTCGTGGAGCCGGTCTTGACAGCCCCGTTCATGCGCCTGTCAGGGGACGATCCGACGATACCGGACCCCGGCGAGCGAGGCCCCGGCGATCAACCCGGACTGGCCGAACACCACCGCGATCACCGGCGCAAACTGCGTCGTGGTCTCGGCCCCCATGCTGCCGCCACCCGAGGGGATCGCGTAGCGCATGTCGGCGCTCGCGGCCCAGCCATCGGAGCGCCGGAAATCGGCCAGCGCCTGTTCGGTCATGAAGAACAGCGCATGCGCGTATTGCTGCGCCCCGACCTGCAGCCCGACGCTCGCGCGCGTGGCCGAGTAGAAATCCACGGTCGCGTCGTTGATGCGCAGCGCACCCTCGCCATAAGAGCCGCCGAGCACGAGCCCGGCTTCGGTGACCACCGGGATGTAGAGGATGCCATGCGCGTTGCGGAACAACGGTTCCAGCCCGGGATAGTTGGACCGCAGGAAGTCGCGCGCGGCATCGACGCGCGCGTCCAGCCGCTCGGCGCCGTCGCTGCCGATGGGGTTGCCGCACGCGCCAAGCGCGCCCACGGCCGCCAGTGCTCCAAGCACGGCACGGCGCGTCGGGCCGCGCCGGGGATCGGAAAGACTGCTCATGACCTGCCTCGTGGATCGCTGATGACTGCTCGTGGTGGCCGCTGTGCCGCGGCCTTGTCGCGGGAGTATACGCCAGCGCGCGCGACCTGTCATCCTCGATGAGGCGCGGACGGGGAAAGCCGCCGGTCGGCGCGTCTCAGCCGGCGCGCAGCAGTTGGGCCACGCGCGGAGCGAAATAGCTCAGCACCCCGTCGCAGCCCGCGCGGCGGAACGCCAGCAGGCTTTCCAGCATCACCTTGTCGCCGTCGAGCCACCCGTTCTGCGCCGCCGCCACCAGCATCGCGTATTCGCCCGAGACCTGGTAGGCGAAGGTCGGCGCCGCGAAGCGGTCCTTCACCGCGCGGCAGATGTCCAGATACGCCATGCCGGGCTTGACCATGACCATGTCCGCGCCCTCGGCCAGGTCGCGGGCCACGCAGGCCAGCGCCTCGTCGCGGTTGGCGGGGTTGATCTGGTAGGTCTTCTTGTCGCCCACCAGCCGCGAGCCCGCGCCCACCGCATCGCGGAACGGCCCGTAGAAGCCCGAGGCGAACTTGGCCGCATAGCTCAGGATCGCCACGTCGCGGTGGCCCGCCGCCTCGAGTGCGGTGCGCAGCGCGCCGATCCGCCCGTCCATCATGTCCGACGGCCCGAGGATGTCCGCCCCGGCCTCGGCCTGCGCAAGGCCCATCTTCACCAGCGCCGCGACGGTGTCGTCGTTCACGATCTCGCCATCGACCACGAAGCCGTCATGGCCGTTGGCATTGTAGGGGTCGAGCGCGATGTCGGTCATCACCGCGATCTCGGGGACCTCGGCCTTGATCGCGCGGATGGCGCGGTTGGTCAGGTTGTCGGGGCTCCAGGCTTCGGTGCAGTCCTCGGTGCGCAGCGCGGCATCGGTGTAGGGAAACAGGCAGATCGCCGGAATGCCAAGCTCCGCCGCCTCGGCCGCTGCGCGCACCACGCGGTCGATCGAGCGCCGCGCCACGCCGGGCATTGACGGGATCGGCTCCTCCACCCCCTCGCCGTCGCGCACGAAGACGGGCCAGATCAGATCAGCGACGCCCAGCCGGTGCTCCTGCACCATGTCGCGCAACGCGTTGGTGCGGCGCAGACGGCGCAGCCGGGCGGCGGGGAAGGGTGCGGGGGTGCGGGTCATGGCGGGCCTCATCGGTGCGTGTCCTGCGGCAATGCCATGCGAGGCCGGGCTTGCCAAGCGCTCGCAGCGCCCGCGCATTGTCCTTCCGGCGCCATGCTGTGGCCCGAATTCGCGAAGATTTTAATCAAATGCAACGGGATGACCTCCCGCCAGGAACCACTCGGCACAGAAGGACCACCACAATGCCCGCACGCAACCGCTGGATCAACTGGATCACCCGCGATGCCGCCGCCCTGCAGCAGCGCCTGCCGTGGGAGCGCGAGGTCGCGCTGCCGGGGACCCTGGCGCAGACCGCCGTGAGGGAACTCCGCGCCGCCGCGCGCTGAGCGCCAACGCGGCTTGCCCTTGCGCAGCCGCGGGCGTATCGCCACGGGATGCGCCTGTGGCAACGATATCGCGCTGACACGCGCACCGTTCTGGTGCTGGGGTTGCCGCTGGCCGGCAGCCACCTGGCGCAGTTCGCGCTGCAGATCACCGACACGGTCATGCTGGGCTGGTACGGGGTCAGCGATCTGGCCGCGGGGGTGCTGGGCGCGACGGTGTTCTTCACGCTGTTCATCCTCGGGACCGGCTTCGCCAATGCGGTGATGCCGATGGTCGCGACCGCCGCGGCCGAGGGCGACGACGCCGAGGTCCGCCGCGCCACGCGCATGGGTCTGTGGCTGTCGATCGGCTTCGGGGTCGTGGTGCTCCCGCCGCTGTGGTGGTCCGAGCCGATCCTGCTCGCGCTCGCCCAGCCGCCCGCGGTGGCGGCGCTGACACAGGACTATCTGCGCTACCTCGCCTTCGCGATGGTGCCGGCGCTGGTGGTGATGGTGCTGAAATGCTACCTCGCCGCGCTGGAGCGGCCGCAGGTGGTGTTGTGGATCACCGTGGTGGCGGTGTTCGTGAACATCTTCCTGAACTGGGTGTTCATCTTCGGCAATCTGGGCGCCTCGGCGATGGGGGTGCGCGGGGCGGGCGTGGCGACGATCATCGTGCAGGTGCTCAGCGCGGCGGTGCTGATCGCCTATGCCGCGCTGCTGCCGGCGCTGCGGCGCTACACGCTGTGGGCGCGGTTCTGGCGCCCGGACTGGGCGGCGATGCGCCAGGTGTGGCGGCTTGGCTGGCCCATCGGCGTGGCGCTGGTGGCCGAGGCGGGGCTGTTCGCGGCCTCGGCGGTGATGATGGGCTGGTTCGGCGAGCGTGAGCTGGCCGCGCACGGCATCGCGCTCGAGATCACGGCGGCGTTCTTCATGGTCCATCTGGGGATGTCGAACGCCGCCACCATTGTCGTGGGTCGGGCGCGCGGGCGCGGTGACGCCGAGGCGCTGCGGCGCGGAGCCAGGGCCGCGGTGGCGGTGTCGCTGGCCTTCGCGACGGTGACGGTGGGGGTCTACCTGGTGGCAGGCGAAGTCCTGGTGGGGCTGTTTCTGGCCCCCGACGACCCCGAGCGCGCGGTGATCGTGCCGCTGGGCATGTCGCTGCTGTTGGTCGCGGCGCTGTTCCAGTTCGCCGATGCGGCGCAGGTGATGGCGATGGGCCTGCTGCGCGGGGTCAAGGACACGCGCGTGCCCATGGTGATCGCGGCGTTCAGCTACTGGGTGGTGGGCATCGGCACGAGCTACCTGCTGGGGGTGACGCTGGGGCTTGATGGGCAGGGCATCTGGTTCGGGCTGGTGATCGGGCTCAGCGTGGCGGCGGTGCTGCTGATGCTGCGCTTCTGGCGCGGCGCCGGGCGTGCGGTCCCGGTGGCGACCGCGCTGCGTTGACGCGACGCGATCGAAGCTGCGGCGCCCCGGGGTGCTCCCGCCCCCTGCACCATCGCACGGGTGCCCCGTGCAACGGCGCAGGCGTTGGGCCGGGCCGCGCGCGG
>PUOA01000240.1 GCA_003551925.1 Paracoccaceae bacterium | reverse complement strand
TCGACTTCCTGGGCTTCGGTCTGCCGTCAAGCGCGCCGAGCCTCGGCGAGCTGACGCTGGAGGCACGCAACAACCTGCAGGCGCCGTGGCTGGGCTTCAGCGCGTTCTTCAGCTTCGCGATCATGCTGTCGCTGCTGGTGTTCATCTTCGAGGGCGTGCGCGATGCCTTCGATCCCAGAAAGACCTTCCGATGAGCCGCACCGTCCTCGATGTCCGCAACCTGTCGATCACCTTCGAGCAGGAGGGCCAGCCGGTGCACGCCGTGCGCAACGTCTCGTTCACCGTGGACAAGGGCGAGACCGTGGCGCTGGTGGGCGAATCCGGCTCGGGCAAGTCGGTGACCGCGCTGGCGAGCGTCGCGCTGTTGCCGGAGTCGGCCAGGCTCGACGGCTCGGTGCGCTATCTGGGGCAGGAGATGGTCGGCGCCCCCGAACGCAAGCTGCGCCAGATCCGCGGCAACGACATCAGCTTCATCTTTCAGGAGCCGATGACCAGCCTCAACCCGCTGCACACGATCGAAAAGCAGCTCGGCGAAAGCCTTGCGCTGCACCAGGGGCTGGACGGGGCTGCCGCGCGGACCCGCATTCTGGAGCTGCTGGAAAAGGTCGGCATTCGCGACGCCGAAAGCCGGCTGGGGGCGTATCCGCACCAGCTTTCGGGCGGGCAGAGGCAGCGGGTGATGATCGCCATGGCGCTGGCCAACGGGCCGGAATTGCTGGTCGCGGACGAGCCCACCACCGCGCTCGACGTGACGATCCAGGCGCAGATCCTCGAATTGCTGGTCGATCTGAAACGCGAGGCGGGGATGAGCCTGCTGTTCATCACCCACGACCTGCACATCGTGCGCCGCTTCGCCGACCGGGTCTGCGTGATGCAGGGTGGCGAGATCGTCGAACAGGGCCGCACATCGGAGGTGTTCGACGACCCGCAGCACCCCTATACCCGGCGCCTGCTGGCCGCCGAGGCCGCGGGCGCGCCGGACCCCGTGCCCGTCGGTGCGCCCGAGATCCTGCGCACCGACGCGCTGCGCGTGTGGTTTCCCATCCAGCGCGGGTTCCTGCGCCGCACCGTGGGCCATGTAAAGGCGGTCAACGCCGCCACGCTGAACCTGCGCGCGGGCGAAACGCTGGGCGTGGTGGGCGAATCGGGCTCGGGCAAGACCACGCTGGCGCTGGCGATCCTGCGGCTGGTGTCCTCGGACGGGCCGATCGTGTTTCAGGGCGGCGATATCCAGGGGCGCAAGTTCCGCCAGCTGCGCGCGCTGCGCAAGGATCTGCAGATCGTGTTTCAGGACCCGTTCGGCAGCCTCAGCCCGCGCATGACGGTCGAGGAGATCATCGCCGAGGGTCTGGGCGTCCACGGCGTCCCCGAGGGGCAGACCGCGCGCGACCTGGTCGCCCGGATCATGACCGAAGTCGGGCTGAACCCGGCGACGATGGGGCGCTACCCGCATGAATTCTCGGGCGGGCAACGCCAGCGCATCGCCATCGCGCGCGCGATGATCCTGCGTCCGCGGCTGGTGGTGCTGGACGAGCCGACCTCGGCGCTGGACATGACCGTGCAGGTGCAGATCGTCGAGCTGCTGCGCGAGCTGCAGCGTCGCCACGGGCTGGCCTATCTGTTCATCAGCCACGACCTGCGCGTGGTCCGCGCGCTGTCGCACAAGGTGATGGTGATGAAGCAGGGCGACGTGGTCGAGGCCGGCTCCACCGCGCAGGTGTTCAGCGCGCCGCGGTCCGAGTATACACGACAACTGATGGCCGCGGCCTTCGACATCAGCGTGCGCGGCGTCGCCTGAGCGGCCGGCCTGCGCGGGCGGGGGCGGCGCAGGAGGGGGCGCAGGGGCGGCGCAGGAGGGGGCGCAGGAGGGGGCGCAGGAGGGGGCGCAGGAGGGGGCGCGCATGGACATCGTGCTGGTGCATCAGAACTATCCGGGGCAGTTCAGGCATCTGGCCCCGGCGCTCAAGGCGCGCGGGCACCGGGTTCTGGCGCTGACGGCCGAAAGCAATGGCCAGCAGACCCCGATCCGCACGCTGCGCTATCCGATGCCCGACCCGCGCCCCGCGCGCGAGCACTCCCGGTTCGGCACCACTTATGTCGAAATGACCGACCGCGCGCACCGCGTGGCGCGCGCCGCCGCCACGCTGCGCGACCGCCACGGCGTGCAGCCAGACGTGGTCTTCGGCCACACCGGCTGGGGCGAGACGCTGTTCCTGCGCGAGATCTGGCCCCGTGCGCGCCATCTGGCCTATGCCGAGTTCTACTATGCCACGCACGGCGCCGATGTGGGGTTCGACCCCGAATTCAGCCCCCGCGCGCTGGAGTCCGATCTGGGTGTTGTCGCGCGGCAGGGGCATCTGGCGCTGGCGATGACCAAGGCCGACGCCGCGCTGTCACCCACCGAGTGGCAGGCCGACAGCTTTCCCGCGTGCTTCCGCGACCGGATCGCGATCATCCATGACGGCATCGACACCGACCATGTCCGTCCCGACCCGTGGGCGCGCTTCGCCGTGCCGGGCGGGCCGGTGCTGCGCGCGGGCGACGAGGTGCTCAGCTTCGTGAACCGTAATCTGGAACCCTATCGCGGGTATCACGTGTTCCTGCGCGCGCTGCCGCAGGTACTGGCCGCGCGCCCCGCGGCGCAGGTGGTGGTCGTCGGTGGCGACGGGATCAGCTACGGCGCCCGTCCCGCGGGCGGGCGGAGCTGGAAGCAGGTGATCCTGGACGAGGTGCAGGACCGTCTGGACATGCGCCGCGTGCATTTCGTGGGCCGCGTGCCCTATTCGGAGTTCCGGGCACTGATGCAGGTCACGCGGGCGCACGCCTATCTGACGGTGCCCTTCGTGCTGTCATGGTCGCTGCTCGAGGCGATGAGCGCGGGCGCGCCGGTCGTGGCCTCGCGCACGCCGCCGGTGGAAGAGGTGATCGCCGACGGTGCCACGGGGCGGTTGGTGGATTTCTTCGACATCGACGCCTGGTCCGTCGCGCTGACCGAGGCGCTCGCATTTCCCGAAGCGGCGGCTGCGATGCGCCGCGCGGCGCGCGCGCATGTGGTCGAGAACTACGACCTGCACCGCGTGTGCCTGCCGCGGCTGATCGATTTTGTCGAAAACGCCGGTGGCTGAGGCCGGCGGCCTGTGTCAGGGGGCTCCCGCCCGTCGTCGCCGGATCGAAGATCCGTCTCCTCCCGTTGGGCCGGGCAGGCGCCCGCGCGCAGCGCGGGCGCCTGCCACCCCCAACCCCTGCGGCGGCGCACGGAACGTGCGGCGGGGCAGGGGGCGGGAGCGCCTCCGGTCCCGGTTCAGTCGATGATCTCGACCAGTTCGACGCGGCGGTTCTGGGCGCGGCCGTCCTCGCTGCGGTTGGTGGTGATGGGCGACATCGGGCCGGCGCCGGCAGGGCGCAGTCGGTTCTGGTCGATGCCGTGTTCGGTGTTCAACCACGCCACCACCGATGTTGCCCGATCGAGCGACAGCCGCAGGTTGTAGTCGAAGCTGCCGACGCCATCGGTGTGGCCCACCACCAGCAGGTCGAGATTGGTGTTGGCCTCCATCAACTCGGCCACGGTCTCCAGCGCATCCGCCGATTCGGGTTTGATCTCGTCGCTGTCGAAGGCGAACAGGATCGCGTCGACCACCACGCGGCCGTCCTCGACCAGCCCGCTTTCCAGCTCGGCGGCGTCCTGGGTGCTGGGGATGAACTCTTCCTCGACCGCCGCTTCGGGTTCTGGCTCGGGCGCGCTGGGGGTGAGCTCGAAGGTCTCCATCTCCTGAATCTCGACCACGTCCACCTGGATACGGCGGTCGCGGCGGCGGTCATAGAAGCTCAGCGCGACCACGTGATCGGCCGACGGCGAGCGCGCCAGGATATAGCCGTACCCGTCCGCGCGCCGGGCTGCAGGCGCGTCCAGCCCGTCGCGGAGCATGCTGCGCGCGCTGCCATCGGTCAGTTCATCGCCCATGCCGTGGAACACGACCTCGAAGCCCTGGCTCTCGAAATAGTCCAGATAGCTCTGGTAGAGCCGGACCGTGGCGACCTCGGTCCCCTCGATCCGGTATTCCTGGCGCAGATGCGCGCCCTGTTTCTCCAGCACCTCGGTGGGCTCGCCATCCACGAACGGCGCAGCGGGGAAGGTCAGTTCGTTGTAATCGAGGAAATCGCTTTCGCTGATCTCGGCATCGGGGGCGAGCGGCACCAGGGGGTGCGGCTCGTCGGCGCTGGCATGGGTGGCGGCGATGGCGAGGCTCGTTCCTGCAAGCAGGGGTCTGAATCGCATTCGGTGTCTCCCTCGGGCTGAGGCACGGGCACCGGAAGCGCGACGGTCCGGTCGCTCCATGCGTCGGTTTCGTCGGCGCGCAAGGGCAGGTGTGTCCCGCACCCCGCGCGCGGGCGGGTCCTGCCGCCAGTGGCAGGGTTGCCGAGGCTATGGATGCGCGGCGCCTGACGCAATGGGGCCGGGCGGGAAAATCCGCCCGCCTGCGGCATGCCGCTCAGCGCACGACGAACACCGATTGCGGCGCGTGGCGCACCACGCGCGCGGCGTTCGAGCCGAGCAGGTAGTCGCGCGCCTCGGGGCGGTGCGAGCCCATCACGATCACGTCGACCGACAGCTTGTCGGCGGCGCGCAGGATCTCGTCATAGATCTTGCCGTGCAGCACATGGGGGTGCACCTCGACCGCGCCGGGGACGTGCTGTGCCACCCAGCCCTGCAGGTTCTGCCCGATCTGGTGCAGCGCGGTCTGTTCGAACCCCTGCTGGAAGAACGCGCCGACCATGCTCATCCCGAAATCGGGCAGCACGGTCGCCACGTGCAGCACGCCGCCGCCCTGCACCATCAGCAGCGCCTCGGCCAGCGGCTTCTGCCATGTGTGCGGCGCCGCCAGATCAACGGGCAAAAGCACTGTCTTTCCCATGGCGGCACCCCTTTCGTGCTGGTGTCAGAAGGCCGGTTGCGTCTGCCGCCGGCGCTGGAACAGGATCACCACGCCCAGCAGCAACAGCGCCGGGATGTAGAACAGCTCGGCCGGCAGGCGGTCTACGGGAACCTGCACCGAGGCGATCTCGACCGGGTTGTCTGGGTCGTAGAAGTCGAAGCGCATCAGATCGTCGTCGAAGGGCGACATGAAGGGCTCGTCCATCAGCATGCGGTCGCCCTCGGGCATGAGCAGGAAGGCGATATCGTCGATGCGTTCGGTGCCCGTGGCCTCGGTCTCGGCCTCGTAGACCAGCGTCACCTGCGTGTCCGCGCCGGTGGTGAAGTCCGGCCCGGCGACCACGAAGCGCAGCGTCTCGCCGGGACTGAGCCCGTCCATCGCCTCCTCGAACTCGGTCGGCGGGATCTCGGCGAAGGGGGGCTGCACGCGGTCCATCCAGAAGTTCGGCACGAACATGGTGAACGCGATCAGCAGCAGCGCGGCGGATTCGATCCTGTAGGACGGGGCGAGGAAGTAGCCCTGCGTCGCCGCGGCGAACAGCAGCATCGCGAAGGTGGCGGTGACGAAGACGACCGCCGCCTCGATCAGCCCGGCGGTGGTGCCCAGATCGATGCCATAAAGGATCAGCGCCGGGTTGTAGATGAACAGGAACGGCAGCGCGACCGTGCGCAGGCTGTAGAAGAATGCCTGGAACCCGGTGCGGATCGGATCGCCCCCCGACACCGCGGCGGCGGCGAAGCTCGCCAGCCCCACCGGGGGCGTCACATCCGCCATGATCCCGAAGTAGAACACGAACAGATGCGCCGCGATCAGCGACACGAT
Organism: Paracoccaceae bacterium; assembly: GCA_003551925.1. Classification (GTDB taxonomy): domain Bacteria; phylum Pseudomonadota; class Alphaproteobacteria; order Rhodobacterales; family Rhodobacteraceae; genus Rhabdonatronobacter. The sequence continues at coordinate 610 of PUOA01000240.1, read as the reverse complement.
CAGCCCTTCCTGCGCGCCGAGCGAGACCACCACCGACGCCATCAGCGATGACACCACGATGTAGTTCGCCGTGGTCGGCAGCCCCAGCCCGAGGATGAGCGAGAACAGCCCCACCAGCACCAGCATCAGGAACAGGTTGCCGAGCGCGAGGTATTCGACCAGGCCGGCGAGTTCGGTGCCGATGGGCGTGCGGGTGACGGTGCCGACGATGATGCCCGCGGCCGCGGTGGCCACACCGATGCCGATCATGTTGCGCGCGCCGGCGATCAGCCCCTCGGTCAGGTCCGAGAACCCGGCGCGGAACTGTCCCGGCAGGTCGCCCGATTGCCGGAACAGCGCTTTCAAGGGCCGCTGCGTGACGATGATCAGCAGCATCATCACCACCGCGAAGAAGGCCGAGCGCGACGGCGACTGCCGCTCGATCATCAGGAACCAGATCAGCACGAAGATCGGCAGCAGGAAATGGATGCCCGTGGGGAAGACCTGCGCCATCACCGGCAGCTTGATGTCCTTGGCGTTGGGGTCGTCCATCTCCAGATCGGGGCGTTTTGCGGCGACCCAGATCGCGCCCAGATAGACCGCGACCAGCGCGCCGATCCCCACCGGCTCC
>PUOA01000047.1 GCA_003551925.1 Paracoccaceae bacterium | reverse complement strand
CGCTGGTGATCGTCGCCTCCAAGACCTTCACCACCGTCGAGACGATGACCAATGCCGCCACGGTGCGCGACTGGATGGTGCGGGGCGGGGGGGATCCGGCGGCGCAGTTCGCGGCCCTGTCCTCGGCCGGGGAGCGGACGGCGGCCTTCGGCATCCCGCCCGAGCGGGTGTTCGGCTTCGAGGACTGGGTGGGGGGGCGCTATTCGGTCTGGGGGCCGATCGGGCTGAGCCTGATGCTGGCGGTCGGGCCCGAGCGGTTTCGCGAGTTCCTCGCGGGCGGGGCGGCGATGGATGCGCATTTCCGCGCCGCACCGCTGGCGCGCAACCTGCCGGTGCTCCTGGCGCTGGTGGGGGTGTGGCATGCGCAGCTCTGCGGGCATGCGACGCGGGCGGTGCTACCGTATGACCAGCGGCTGGCGCGGTTGCCGGCCTATTTGCAGCAGCTGGAGATGGAATCGAACGGCAAGCGGGTGGGCATGGACGGGCGCGACCTCGACCGCCCCTCGGGCCCGGTGGTGTGGGGCGAGCCCGGGACCAACGGCCAGCACGCCTTCATGCAGCTTGTCCACCAGGGAACGCGCGTGGTGCCGTGCGAATTCCTGCTGGCCGCGCGTGGACATGAACCCGAGCTTGCGCATCAGCACCGCCTGCTGGCGGCGAACTGCCTTGCCCAGTCCGAGGCGCTGATGCGTGGCCGGTCGCTTGACGAGGCGCGCGCGCGCATGGCCGCACAGGGGCTGGAGGGCGCGGCGCTGGAGCGCGCGGCGCGGCATCGGGTGTTTCCGGGCAGCCGCCCCTCGACGACATTGCTCTATCCGCAACTGACCCCGTTCGTGCTGGGCCAGATCATCGCGCTCTATGAGCACCGGGTGTTCGTCGAGGGGGTGATCCTCGGCCTCAACTCGTTCGACCAGTGGGGTGTGGAACTGGGCAAGGAGCTTGCCGGAACGCTCGTGCCGATGCTCGAGGGAACAGCGGAGGCATCGGACAAGGACGCCTCGACCCGCCATCTGCTGGAGTGCCTGCGCGCGGGCGGACCAACCTGAGCGTCAGATCCGGTATTTCAGCGTCGGCGTGACAATCGCCGCGAAGGCCGCCCCGGCAAGAAAGCCGCCCAGGTGCGCCTCCCACGCCAGCAGGCCCGACAGCAGCAGCCACAGCAGCACGTTCAGCCCCGCCAGCCCGGCGAGCGAGCGCCACAACGGCCCCATCGCCGCCCCCGCATGGCGGCGCAACTGCCATTCCCAGAACTTCCACGCGCCGATCAGCCCGAATACCGCGCCCGACGCGCCCACCATCGGCGACGTGCTGTTCGACAGCAGGGCGAAACCCGCCGCACCGCCGATGCAGCTGATCACATAGAGCAGCAGGAAGCCTTGCTGCCCGATCCGCGCGACCACGATTCCGCCCAGCGCCAGCACCGCGATCATGTTCCCGATCAGGTGCAGGAACCCGCCATGCAGCATCGCATAGGTGACGAACATCAACTCGCGCTGGAACGGATAGAGCGGCTGCCAGTTCTGCAACAGCCCGTTCCAGAACGCGCCATAGGCCAGCGCGATCCGGCGCAGGTCGGTCTGGCCCATGAGGTCCGTGGACAGCAGGGTGAACAGCGCCTCGGGCAGGCATGTCAGCCCGACCAGCCACAGGACTGCGGGAGTGTTCGGCCGAGTGCCAAGGCGCATGAAGTCGGTCATCCGCGGACCAGTGGCAGGATGGGCGCGCCCGCGCAAGAGGCTTGCGGCCGCCCGACGCTGCCCGCGCCGGTCCCGAGGGATCAATATCCCGTGCCTCTCCAGACCACGCGAACGGTCGCCAGCAAAAGCGCCACATCGCGCGAGAAGGTCACCATCCGCTCGTACTGCGCGTCCAGCTCGGCCCGGCGCAGGAAATGCGCGCTGTTGCGCTCGGAGACCTGCCAGAGCCCGGTCAGCCCCGGCCGCAGCACGAAGTACGAGGCGGCGTAAGGACCGTAGAGATCAAGCTGTTCGGGCAGCATCGGGCGTGGTCCCACAAGGCTCATGTCCCCGCGCAGCACGTTGAAAAGCTGCGGCAATTCATCAAGCGACGACCGGCGCAGGAAGTGCCCGATCGGAGTGATGCGCGGGTCGTTGCGCAGCTTCTGCGTGCGCTTCCATTCCAGGCGCAGCGCCGGGTCCTCGTCCAGCAGGCGTTGCAGCATGTGTTCGGCGTCGCGGACCATGGTGCGGAATTTCAGCACCCGGAAGGTCCGCCCGTGCCGGCCCAGCCGCGCCTGCGTGTAGAAGGGCTGCCCGCCCTCCATCCACAGCGCGAGCGCGATCAGCGCCATCAGCGGCAGCACCACCGGCAGCGCGGCGAGCACCAGTGCGACGTCGAGCGCGCGCTTCACCCAATTGCGATACCCGGTTTCCCTGTCCCCGCGGGCGCGCACCGGCGTTGCGGCATAAGCGGGGGAACTGTCGAACTGCAATGACACGCCTGACACCTCTGGGCAGGATGAATTTCTCGGGCGGCGCTGGCCGGGGCGCGTGGCGCCCTGCGTGCAGTGCGCCGCCGAGCTCCTGATATCTCCAAATTTCAAATAATTTTACTAAATTCCGCGTTGTGGGGCCGCGATCTGGAGAAACAAACTGTTACCCGACATGTTGCCCCGACCTGGTCAGCGCTTTGTTTCGCGTTGTTTTACAAGCATCGCGCGAAAAGGGGATTGACGCTCCTGCGGCGAGTATCGGTCACACCGGAAGTTACAACCTTAAGAAGAATTCTGTAGGATTGGCGCACGCCTGATTTGCATGGTCGCGAATCAGCGACGGCAGATGCGCCCCGTCTTGCCATCGAAGCGCCCGGATTGGATGTTTTTTTCGCCATGCTTGTCGGCTAGGTCGACGGCATCGCCTCATGCTCGCATGGCATGGGACACCGCATCTGGATATCGGCTTCGACAGAATGGCAGAGCTTTTCGCGTCCTATCTCGACCATTTCGGCTTCGTGCAACGCCCCTTCGCGCTGACGCCCGATACCGATTTCCTGTACTGGTCCGACGCGCACAAGGGCGCGTATGCCATGCTGCAATACGGGCTGGCCTCGCATGCGCCGATCACGCTGCTGACTGGCGAGATCGGCGCCGGAAAGACGCTGCTGCTGCAGTATTTCGTCGACGGGCTGGATGATGATGTCACCCTGTCCCTGGTGACCAACACGCGCCCCGGCACGCGCGACATCCTGCAATGGCTGCTGCCCGAGCTTGCCAACCAGAGCACCGGCGACGAGCAGACATTTCAGCGCGTGCGCGAGTATTTCGTGAACGAATACAACGAGGGTCGCCGCGTGCTGCTGATCATCGACGAGGCGCAGAATCTCAGCATGGAGGCGCTCGAGGAGCTGCGCATGCTGACCAACATCAACATCGGCAAGGAGGACGTGCTGCAGCTGGTGCTCGTGGGGCAGCCGGAACTGCGCGACATGGTGCGCCGGCCGCGTCTGGTGCAGTTCGCGCAGCGCGTGGCCGCCAATTACCACCTGCCGCTGATGGATCCCGCGACGGTGGGCGCCTATATCGCGCACCGCCTGCGCGTCGCGGGAGGGCGCGCGGGCGTGTTCAGCCGCCAGGCCGCCGAGGTCGTCGCCGACGCGACCGGTGGTGTGCCGCGCCTGATAAACCAGCTGTGCGACCTGTCGCTGACCTACGCCTATGCCGAGGGTGACGTGATGGTCCGCGCCGCCACCGTCCAGGCTGTGCTCGATGACGGGGTGTATTTCGGCGGCGCGGTCGCCGCCGACTGACGCGCCTACCAGTGGCCGGTGTTGCCCATGCTCGCCCAGGGTTCCTGCGCGGGCAGCGGCTCGCCGGACTGCAGCAGCTCGATCGAGACATTGTCCGGCGAGCGCACGAAGGCCATGCGCCCGTCACGCGGGGGCCGGTTGATGACCACGCCATTGTCCAACAGGTGCTGGCACTTGGCGTAGATGTCGTCGACCGCATAGGCGATGTGGCCGAAATGGCGGCTGTCGGCGGGCAATCCGTCGTCGCCGTCCCAGTTCCAGGTCAGCTCGATCGGGCAGTCGGGTTGTCCCGGCGGAGCCATGAAGACCAGCGTGAAGCGGCCCTGTTCGCTGTCATGGCGGCGGATTTCCTCAAGGCCCAGCAGCCGGTAGAAGGCCATCGAGGTGTCGAGCTCCTTCACCCGAACCATCGTGTGCAGGTATTTCATCCGTGATCCTCCGATGTGACGCGCGCACCCTACGCCGCATGCGCGCCGATGCAACCCGCCGGCGGGTTGCGCCGGCGCGCGCCGGGCGCGATGATGGGCAGGGGCGACTCGCCGCGCTGGAGGCAGGCATGCAGGGCTATCTGGACGCGTTGCGGCGCGTCATGGAGGACGGGACCGAGACGGGCGATCGCACCGGAACCGGGACGCGCGCGGTTTTCGGGTTGCAGATGCGTCATGCGCTCGATGATGGCTTTCCGCTGCTGACCACCAAGCGCGTACATCTGAAATCCGTCATTCACGAGCTGCTCTGGTTCCTTTCCGGGGACACGAATGTTCGATATCTGCAAGACAACGGTGTGCGGATCTGGAACGAGTGGGCCGACGAGGCGGGCGATCTTGGCCCCGTATATGGCCGCCAGTGGCGCGATTTCGGTGGCGTGGATCAGATCGCCGCGCTGGTGGACCTGATCCGGACGCAACCCGACAGCCGCCGCATGATCGTGTCGGCGTGGAACCCGCCCGACGTGCCGCGCATGGCGCTGCCGCCATGCCACACGTTGTTCCAGGTGCGGGTGCTGGACGGGCGCCTGCATCTGCAGCTCTATCAGCGCTCGGCCGACATGTTTCTGGGCGTGCCGTTCAACATCGCCTCGTATGCGCTGCTGCAGATGATGCTGGCGCATGTCACGGGTCACCGACCCGGCGACTTCGTGCACGCGATCGGGGATGCGCATATCTACAGCAACCACATGGAGCAGGTGCGTGAGCAGTTGTCGCGCAGCCCGCGGCCCTTGCCGCAGATGCGGTTCCGACGCGCGGTGAGCGACATCTTCGACTTCCGCTTCGAGGATTTCGAGCTTGTGGGGTATGACCCGCACCCCGCGATCCGCGCGCATGCTGACCGTGATCGTCGCGCGCGCGCGTGCGAACGCCATCGGCCGGGACGGTGCGATCCCGTGGTCGGCGCCCGAGGATCTGGCCTTCTTCCAGCGCGAGACCAGCGGCGCGGCGGTGATCATGGGGCGGCGCACATGGGACAGCCTGCCGCGCCGCCCGCTGCCGCGCCGCATGAACATCGTGGTGGGTGCGACGCCGGTGGCGGCGGAGTTTCAGGTGGCGTCGGTGGAAGCCGCGCTCGAGCTGGCGCGGGAGGCGGGGCATCTGCGCATCTACGGGATCGGCGGGGCGCGGGTCTACGCGGCACTGTTGCCTGTGGCGGACCGACTGGTGATCACCGATGTCGCGGTGGATGTGCCGCAGGCGGACACGTTCTTCCCCGTGGTGGAGCCCTCCGGGTGGATCGAGCGCGCGTCGCTCGAGCTGCGCGCCGCGTCGCCGCGGTGCGTGGTGCGCGAATTTCTGCGCCGCGCACCGGCGGGGGACGCGGCAGCCTTGCATCCGGCGGCGCGGCCCCGTACGTCTCGCTCCGGTTCGAACGATAGTCCCGGAGCTTGACACATGCGTCTTCAGATCAACACCGACAACAACATCCAGGGCGGCGATGACGTGCGCAGGCTGGTGACCGAGGTGGTCGAGTCGAAGCTCGCCGCAGTGTCCGAGGCGATCACCCGGATCGAGGTGCATCTGCAGGACCAGGCCTCGGGGAAATCGGGCGCCAGCGACAAGCGTTGCATGATCGAGGCGCGGCTCGAGGGGCGCGCGCCGTTGTCGGCAACGCACGCATCCGACACCATCCGCTCGGCGGTAATCGGCTCGGTCGACAAGCTGCGCAACGTGCTGGACACCGAACTGGGCAAGGCGCGCCGACATCGGTGAGCGCACGGCGCGCGCGCTTTACCGGGATTGTTGCCGTAGGGCCACACGTGCCCGCTCCGCTTGCGGGGCCGGCCGCGTGTCAACCATTAGCGCGCGGCTGCCTGCCATGCCCGAAATCTTGATGGGGAGCGGCGCGCGTCTGCGCCCAGCGCTGTTTCCCGCGCGGCGGCAATCAACCCAGAGGCGAGCATTCGTTTGTGGAAACATGTGCAATTTATCATAATTTCGCCGCAATATCCTGCCACTGACTCGCTTTAGTTGCCTGAAGATCGAATTTTAAGTATCCTGGCAGCAACACAAAAAGACGATCCGAGCAGTTAACCGACAACACAGGCAGGAATCCGGACGCTTTCTCGAGACACGGTGCTTCCTGGCGCGCGAGGCTCTGCGCGTCCGGGTTGGTGTCGTGCGGTCCGGTTGGGGCAGGACGATGACACGGGCACGGAACCCTCGGGGCGCGATGCGCGCCCCGGTGCATGCGACGCGAAGGATGGGCTGGTGCGCGGCCGGCGGCGCTCTGCTGGCATTCGCGGTGTTGACGGGTTGCGCCGGCGACGGCGCGCAGCGTCAGCTGGGCTTTGCCGGCAGCGAGCGGATGGAGACCGCCGAGGCGACGCGCGAATTCCGCGTGGTCACCCCGACGCGTGCGTTCGCCAACGCGCCGCATGCGCTTCTGGTGCTCGAGCGTGATCTCGGCGGGGTGATCGAGCAGCGCGTCGCGCTCCCGAACGCGACCGCGATCGCCGGTGAGAACATGTTGTATCTGCGCGCGCAGACCTCGGGCAGCGCGAGCGCCAGCCGGTTGCGGCTGACCGAGATCCTGCCGCGTTTCGGCGGAGCGCCGGCGCCGTTCTCCGACATTGCCGAGGGCGATCTGATGGTTTCCGAGGATCGCCACGGCAGTGTCATATATGCCAGCCGGCAGCTTGCGGACGGGGTGGTCTGCGTGTTGGCGATGCGCCGTGCCGACACCGGCGCGCGGCCCTTGCCGCGCGGAAGCGTCGGGCTGGACATGATGTTGCGCAACTGTGTTCGGGGGGATGTGCGGGACGCGCTTCGCCCTATTGGCGAAGACGCATTCGGGCTTGGCCGGCCAACGGGGATCTGAACGGTCATGCGACGGCCTGATCCGATACGCCGGACGCGCCGCAAATCGGGGATTTTGACGTGCCACTTTTGATCGCAACGCGAAAATTGCGCCCCAGTGAGGTTCTGACCTTCCTGCTGTGGCTCGCCATCCTGTTTCCCATCGCACTTCTGGTCAGCATTCCGACATCGACGGCGGTTCAGGGGATCATGGGCCTGTGCGCCGTGGTGCTTGTGGCGCTGCTCAAGCCCTTCTGCATGAAGAGCATCGTCGCACGCTTCGTGCTGCTGGGGATCGCCAGTGTGGTGGTGATGCGCTACTGGGCCTGGCGGCTGACCGAGACCCTGCCGCCGCCCGACGAGCCGCTGTCCTTCGCCGCAGCGCTGGCGCTGTTTCTGGTCGAGACCTACGCCATTGCGGTGTTCTTCATCAGCTCCTTCATCACCGCCGATCCCGTCGAGCGGTCCCTGCCACCGAGGGTCGCCGCCCAGAACCTGCCCACGGTGGACATTCTGGTGCCCAGCTACAACGAGCCCACTGACATGCTGAGCGTCACGCTGTCGGCGGCGAAGAACATGCACTACCCGGCGGACCGGCGCACCGTGGTTCTGTGCGACGATGGCGGCACCGACCAGCGCTGCAACCACGACGACCCCGAGATCGCCAGCGCCGCCCGCGCGCGCCGCCGCGAATTGATGGCGCTGTGCGAGGAGTTGGGCGTCGTCTATTCCACCCGTCCGCGCAACGAGCATGCCAAGGCGGGCAACATGTCGGCCGCGCTCGAGCGGCTGGACGGGGAACTGGTGGTGGTGTTCGACGCCGACCACGTGCCGTCGCGCGATTTTCTGGCCCGCACCGTGGGATACTTCGTCGAAGATCCGAAGCTGTTTCTGGTCCAGACGCCGCATTTCTTCCTGAACCCCGATCCGATCGACCGCAATATCGGGCTGCGCGCCGACTGCCCCCCGGAAAACGAGATGTTCTACCATCAGGGGCACCGCGGCCTGGACCGCTGGGGGGGCGCGTTCTTCTGCGGCTCGGCCGCCGTGCTGCGGCGTGCGGCGCTTGATGACGTGGGCGGATTCGCCGGCGAAACCATCACCGAGGACGCCGAGACCGCGCTCGAGATTCATTCCCGCGGGTGGAAGAGCCTCTATGTCGATCACGCGATGATCGCGGGGCTTCAGCCCGAGACCTTCATCACCTTCATCCAGCAGCGGGGGCGCTGGGCGGCGGGGATGATGCAGCTTCTGATGCTGAAGAACCCGCTGCGCCGGCGCGGGCTGAGCGTGACGCAGCGGCTGTGCTACCTGAATTCGATGACCTTCTGGCTGTTCCCGCTGGTCCGGATGGCCTTCATCCTGGCGCCGCTGGCCTATCTGTTCTTCGGGTTGCAGATCTTCGTCGCCACGATCCACGAGGTCGCGGTCTACATGTCCAGTTACATGCTGATCAGCTTCATGGTGCAGAACGCGCTTTATGCGCGTGTGCGCTGGCCGCTGATCTCGGAGGTCTACGAGACCGCGCAGGCGCCCTATCTTTCGGGGGTCGTGCTGCGCACCATCGCCAAGCCGCGCGGCGCCAAGTTCAACGTGACCGCCAAGGACGAGGTGCTGGACGAGGATTTCATCTCGCCCATCTACAAGCCGCTCCTGTTCGTCTGGGCGCTCGCGGGGTTGGGTGTGCTTGCCGCTGCGGTGCGCTGGGTCCTGTTTCCCGGCGACCACACGATCCTGATGATCGTCGGCGGCTGGGCGGTGTTCAACTTCCTGATCCTGTCGGCATCGTTGCGCGCCGTGTCCGAGCGCCAGCAGCGCCGCGCCGTTCCGCGGGTGCCGATGGAGGTCCCCGCCGTGGCCGCCATCGGGCGCGACGAGTTCAGCTTCCTCGCGGCAACGGTGCTCGATGCCTCGACCAGCGGCGCGCGGCTGCGCCTGCGCCCCGGCCCCGACACCGACACCGCCGAACTGACCGCGATCGCGAAGGGGTATGTGTTCTACTTCACGCCCGAATTTCCGAAATCGCCGCATCTGGAGAACGCCGTCCGCGTGCAGGTGCAATCGGTGACGCGTGACAACAGCGGCTGGGTGGTCGGGGTCCGCTTCGATCCCGATCAGCCCATGGCGGTGCGCGAGACCGTGGCGCATCTCATCTTCGGCGACAGCGCCGTCTGGGAGGCCGTGCGCGCCACGCGCAACAAGCCCAAGAGCATGCTCGCGGGGATGGCCTATGTGGTCGGGCTCGCCTTTGCGGGGATGTATCACACGCTCCGCGCGCTCGCAGCCGAACCCGAGCGTCGTCGCCGCGCCAGCATCAGGGACCGCGAACGCACCCGCGAGGCGTCGGTTCCCGCGCATCTACTGGCCTTCGGCGAGGCATTCGACCCCGATCCCACCGCCTGCGCGCGGCCGATCCCGCTGTCGGCCATCGCCGCGCAGAAGCGCAAGGTCGACACAGCCCCGGCCGGCGCCGACACGCGCGTCCAGCCCCAGTTGGGGCCTGCGACATGAGCGGGCAGGTGTGCGCAGGCGCTGAATGGTTGCGGGCAGGCGCGGCGAGGGCATGCGCTGCGGGACTTGTCGCGGCCGCCGTCACCCTGGCGACCCCCGCCGTGGCCGAGGCGCCCCTGATCGCGGTTCCCTTCGACGATGACGCCGACGCCGCGTCCATCGATCCCGGCGAGTTCTCCGAGGATCGTTTCGCCGACACGCGCCGCCGGGTTGCCGACGACGCCGCGGCCGCCGCGCCTGCGCCCTGGGTGTCACCGCTGCGCCCGATGCGGGTCAGCAGCATGCAGACGGGCAGCGTCTGGCGCTTCACCGGCGAACGCCACAGCGAGGCGTTCACCCTGCATGTCGGCGACCCGGCGATGGCCGGGCGCCTGCGCCTGCGCCTCATGTCGACCGTGAACGTGCTGCCGGAACGCTCGTCGCTTCGCGTGCAGGTCAACGGCTCCGAACTGGGCGAGGTGACGCTGCGCAGCTTCACCGGTTTCACCGACATGTATCTCGATCTGCCCGAGGGCGTGCTGGTCTCGGGGCGCAACGCGGTGCGGCTGGACGTGGCGCAGCATCACCGCATCTTCTGCGGGCCCGATGCCTCATGGGCGCTGTGGACCGAGCTGGACCTCGCCGAAAGCGGGCTCGAGGTCGACCCCGGCCATGTGACCCCCTCGGCCCAGGCCTTCCTGATGGCGCTCGCCGCGCAGGCGGCTTCCGGCGGCGCCATCGAGGTGCGCGGCACCGCCGCGCTGGGCGAGGCGCGCACCGAGTGGTTGCGCGCGCTCACCGCGCAGCTTGGGCGTGCCATGTCAGGCAAGCCGCTGGCCTTCGACTTCACCGGGCACTGGACGGTGCGCCCGCAGACGCCGGCGCGTGCGCGCGTCTCCGTCCTGCCCGGCGCCGAAAACCGGCTGCGCTTCGTGACCGGCGCCGATGGCGCGCAGGTGCTGGTGGTCGAATTCGTCCCCGGTGCCCCGGCAGAGGCGATGCCCGACCTGTCCGCCGCCCTGCCGGCGATGGCGCAGAGCGAGCGCCCGCCACTGATCGAGCCCGGGCGCGAGGTTGCGCTGGCCGAATTCGGGGTCGAGACCGAGCGCTTCGCGGAACGCTTCGCCCGGCGTGAGCACGCGTTCCGCCTGCCCGATGACTGGCTGGTGCTGACCGCTGAAAAGGCGCGCCTGCGGCTTGACTACATCTACGCCGATGGTCTGCCGGAAGGCTCGGTGCTGGTTCTGTTCATGAACGATGAACCGATCCGCATGCTGCCGCTGTGGGGCGATCCGAACAATTACATCACGCGGTTTCCGATCGATTTCGAGGCACGGCACCTGACCTCGGGGACCAACATCTTCGCCTTCGAGGTGCTGATCCCCGGCGACCCGCCCGACATGCCCTGCGCAGGTGCGCGCGGCGCGGTGCTGGAGATTGCGGCCTCCTCCACGCTTGATGTGCCCGACAGCCCGTCGATGTTCCTGCCCGACATGGGGCTTGCCTTCAGCGCGCTCACGCCCGACAGCCTGGTGACGAACGATCTGACGCATCGTGCCTTCGACCCCGAGGACAGCCTGGTCCTTGGGGCGGCGCTGGCGCGTGCGGGGGCCGGATACCGTCCGGCGCACCTGCATCTGATGGCGCTCGAGGATCTGGGCTCGGTCCCGCTGGGCCGGTATTCGGTCGAGCGGCGCCTGCTCGAGGATGTGCTGGCCCCGATCACGCGCGGCATGCCCGGCGACGGCCCGGGAGCTGCGCCCTCGGCCCAGCCCGACCCGTTCCGCTTCGTGCAGGAGGCCCGCGGCAGCCGTGCGGCGCTTGTCGGCTGGTGGGATTGGGTCATGGGCCATGCGGGCGACTTCCTGCAGTGGGTCAACCCGCGCACCGAGGATCGGCTCAACGAATGGCTTGAACGCCAGCAGGGGCAGGCCGTGTTCCTGCACCTCGATCACCGCCGCCCCGATCAGATCTGGATGCTGCGCAGCACCGACGCCGACATCGGCGACATCGCGGCGGCGGTGGTGGCCGCGCGCACCATCGGCGAGGGTCCGCGCGGGCAGGTGTCGGTGCTGGACCATGACGGAACGTGGCGGAACTGGCTGGCCCCGGACCGTCAGCCGGTGATGCTGGAGCCCTGGACGCTGGCCAATTTCCGCAGCGCGATGGGCAATCTCGTCTCGGCCCGGCCGATCACTTTCGTCTTTATCCTGTTCTTCCTGACGCTGGTGTCGGCTGCGCTGGCGCTGCGTCTGGTGATCTCGACGCGGGAGCACGACCGATGAACCGACGCCACTGTCTGAGCCTGCTTACCGGAGCGGCTGCCGCTGCGCTGGGCGCTCCGGGGGCGCGCGCCGCGCTGGGGGCCCTCGATCTGGCATCCGAAGCCGCGCCGGTGTGGGAGGCGTGGAAAACCGCGCATCTGACCTCGGACGGCCGGGTGGTCGACACGTTTCAGGAAGACGGCAGCCATTCCGAAGGGCAGGGCTACGGCATGGTCCTGGCCGCGATCTTCGAGGACGCGCCCGCGTTTCGCCGGATGTTCGACTGGACCGAACTGAACCTGGCGCGCCGCGGCGACGGGCTGCTCAGCTGGCGCTGGCTTCCGGGGCGCAGCGATCCGGTGCCCGACCGCAACAATGCCAGCGATGGCGATCTGTTCTACGGCTGGGCGCTGGTCCGGGCCGGGCGCAGCTTCGCCGAGCCGCGCTACATGACCCGCGCCATCGAGATCGCCGAGGCGTTGGCAGCAACCTGCATTGTCACCGACCCCTCGGACCCGGACCGCACCGTCCTGCTGCCGGCGGTGCATGGCTTCGCCCATGACGGGCGCCTGACGCTCAATCCGTCCTACTACATGCCGCTGGCGATGCGCGAGCTTGCCGATGCGACCGGGGTGCAGGCCATCGCCACCTGTGCCGCGCATGGCCAGGCGCTGATCGATCGGGTGGCGGCGCAGGGGCTGGTTCCCGACTGGATCGAGCTCGATGAAGACGGCTGGCGCCCGGCGCGGCTGTTCCCGCCCCAGAGCGGCTACGAGGCGATCCGCGTGCCGCTGTTCCAGATCTGGTCGGGGAACGCAGGGGCCGCGGCGGTGCGCGCGATGGCCGCAGCGCATGCGCGCGCGGGTGACGAGCCCCGCCTGGTGCCCGTGGTGTTCGAGCCCGACACCGGCGCGGTGCTGGAGCGCAGCCCCGATCCGGGCTACCGCGCGCTTGCGGGGCTGGTGCACTGCGCGCGAAGCGCTTCGGTCGGTGCCGCGATCCCCGCCTTCGACCCCGATCAACCCTACTACCCGGCGACGCTGCAGATGTTTGCGATGATCGCCGCGAACGAGGTGCTTTCCGAATGCGTCCCGATCTGACCGCCCTGCGCCGCGGCGCCGCCCTCAGCGGTGTTCTGGCCGTGCTGGCGCTTGCCGCGCCCGCCGGCGCCCAGACCGCCACCCAGGACGACCTGCGCGCGCTGGTGTTCTACCTTGAACAGAACGATCAGCGCGCAGTCGAGGCCGAGATGCGGCGTTTGCGCGCGCAGTTCCCCGACTGGCGCCCGCCCGGCGACCTGTCCGAGCTGACGCGTCCGCAGGCCGGGGGCGGCGGCGCGGCCGGCCCCGATGTGGCGGGCATCTGGCGGCGGATCGAGCGCAACGACTTCAGCGGCGCGCGGCAGGCGATCGACCAGACCCGCCGCAATTTTCCCGACTGGTCGCCGGACCCCGACCTGCTGCGGGTGCTCGAGCTGAACGAGGCGCAGGCCGCGTTCGACAGTGCCGTCAGCGCCCGGGACGCGCCCCGCGCGATCTCGGTCGCGCAACGAAGCCCGCGCCTGTTGCGCTGCGACCGGATCAACAACGCGTGGCAACTCGCCGACATGTTCCAGCTTGCCGGGCAGACCGGCAGCGCGGTTGCGACCCATCGCTCGACCTTGCAGTCCTGCACACGGTTTTCGGACATGCAGTCGACGCTGGAGAAGGCTGACGCGATCGCGTCGTCGTCGCAGATGAGCGAGCTTTTCGCCGCCGCCCGCGCCGCGGCGCCTGCGAACGAAGCGCGGCTGAACGAGCTCGAAGCGCGCCTGCGCGCCGGCCGTGGCGGCGCGGCGCCGGCGGCGTCTGCGGGCACGTCCGCCCCCCCCGCGTCGCCCTCGCCGCGGGCCCCGTCACAGGCACAGGCTCCGAGCCCCACGCCGCAGCCGCAGGCGGCCCCGGCCGCCGCATCGCAGGTGGCCGGGGCCGCCGCGTTGCGCCGCCTGCCGCCGCGCGGCGACGGCCGCGCGGCCAAGGTGCGCGCCGCCAAGGAGGCCGCGGCCTGGTCGCGCTGCCTGGCGCGGTCGGCGTCGCCGCGCTCGCTCGAAGTGCTCTATGAGCGCTCGTGGTGCGCTCTGGCGCATGACCGCCCCGCCGAGGCGCTGTCGGGCTTTGCCGCCGTGGACGAACGCGCCGGCGCGCTGGGCGGATCGGTGCCGCGCGATGTGCGCTTCGGGCTGGCGCTCGCGTATCTCAGCCTGCAGATGACCGAAGAGGGCGCGCGGATTGCCGGCAGCGTCAACCTGACCGACGAACAGCGGCGCGAGGTCGAGACCATCGTGCTGGACCAGCGCGGCGTGCGTGCCTACCGCCTTGGCGAGTATCGGCAGGCGATCGCGCATTTCAACGCGCTCGAGCAGGTGAACGGATCGCTGCGCCGCGATCTCGCGATCCTGCGCGCGTATGCCTATCTGAACTCGAACCAGCGCAGCACGGCGCGCGAACAGTTCGAGCGGCTGCACGCACAGCTTGCCACGTCGGAGACGCGCGCCGGACTGAACGCGGCGCGCTGAGGTCCGGGACGCTGCCGCGCGGCGCGGGTCAGCCGAATCGCGGCTGACCCGGTTGCACGATCACGAGTTCGACGAGGCCAGCGACAGATGCCCGCGCGCGCCGGTGCCGGGCAAGGGGTCCGAGTGGCTGTCCATGAAGTCCATCACCAGCGGGCGGATGTTGTCACGCCAGCTGCGCCCCGCGAAGATGCCGTAATGCCCTGCGCCCTGTTCCAGGTGCTGCGCCTTGCGCGCATCGTCCAGCCCGGTCAGCAGGTCGAGCGCCGCGAGGCACTGCCCAGGCGCGCTGATGTCGTCCTTCGACCCCTCGACGACCTTGACGGCGACTCGGGTGATCTTGCCGAAATCGACCTTGTGGCCATCGACCACGAATTCGTTTCGCGCGATTTCGCGGTCCTTGAAGATGCGTTCCACGGTCGACAGGTAGAACTCGGCGGTCATGTCCATCACCGCGAGGTATTCGTCGTAGAACCGGTTGTGCTTGTCGCGCTCGCGCGCCTCGCCCTTGGCCTCGTTCGAGATCTTGTCGGCAAAGGCGGTGGCGTGGCGCTCGGCGTTCATCGAGATGAAGGACGCCAGTTGCAACAGCCCCGGATAGACCAGCCGCCCCACGCCGGGATACTTGAAGCCCACGCGCTGGATTGCCAGGTGCTCGAGTTGCCCCATGGTGACGCGGCGGCCGAAATCGGTGACTTCGGTCGGATTGGCGTCGGGGTCGATGGGGCCGCCGATCAGGGTCAGCGTGCGCGGCTGCGACTCGGGCTCCAGTTCGGCCAGATAGGCGGTGGCGGCCAGCGCCAGCGGCACCGGCTGACACACGGCGATCACATGCGTGTCCGGGCCCAGATGGCGCATGAAATCCATCAGGTAGAGGGTGTAATCCTCGATGTCGAACTTGCCTTCGGAGACCGGGATATCGCGCGCATTGTGCCAGTCGGTCACCCAGACCTCGCAGTCGGGCAGCAGGCTGGCCACGGTCGAGCGCAGGAGCGTCGCGTAATGGCCCGACATCGGCGCGCAGACCAGCACCCGGCGCGGCTTCTCGGTGCGGTTCTGGACCTTGAAGCGGACCAGATCGCCGAAGGGTCGTGCAACCTCGGTCACGCGCTCGACGATATGGTCGCGCCCGTCATCGCCGACGACGGTGCGCACGCCCCAGTCGGGCTTGATGACCATGCGCGCGAAGCTGCGCTCGGTCACGCGCCCCCACGCCGACATTACCTTGAACATCGGGTGCGGGACCATCCCCCACACCGGGTAAGAGGCAATGGCACGGGCCGACGCGCCCATCCACTCGTTCGTATTGCGGATGGTCTCCATCAGATCATAGGTTGCCATGTTCTTCATGCGGTCTCCTTGGGCTGTGCCCGACGTTTCGGAATCGCCGCTTTCCCCATGGCCCGAGCGACGTTATGCTGCGAATGCGAAGATAGGGGGGATTTTCTGCCATGACAACTTCTGAATATGACGATGGTCCAAAGGTCGAGGCGCTGAAGGAAAATCTTGCCCGGATCGAAGAGCTGACCCAGCGGATCGTTTCGGCGCTCGCGCAGCGCGACACGCCCAAGCCCGAGTTGCAGGCCCCCGATCACAGTCTGTTCCTGAAGGCCAGCGCCGCCTACTGGGCCGAGGCGATGAACAACCCGTCCAAGATCCTCGAGCATCAGATCGGCTACTGGGGCAAGACCCTGAAGCACTATGTCGAGGCGCAGGAGGCGCTGCGCACCGGCAAGCTGGCCGCCCCCGAGGATCACACCCCCGACGACCGGCGCTTTTCCAACCCGCTGTGGAAGACGCACCCCTATTTCAACTTCGTCAAGCAGCAGTATCTGATGGCGTCCGAGGCAGTGGCCGAGGCGGTGCAGGCGCTCGACACTGTCGATGCGCGCGACAAGAAGCGGATCGAGTATTTCACCCAGCAGATCGTCGACATGATGTCGCCCACCAACTTCCTGGCGACCAATCCGGACGCGCTTGCCCGCGCGGTCGAGACCGAGGGCGAAAGCCTGGTGAAGGGGCTCGAGAACCTTGTCCGCGACGTCGAGGCCAATCGCGGCGAATTGCTCGTCACGCTTGCGGACCGCGACGCGTTCCGCGTTGGCGGCAACCTGGCCACCGCGCCGGGCAAGGTGGTGTTCCGCAACCGCCTGTTCGAGCTGATCCAGTATGCGCCCACCACCGACGAGGTCCACCGCACCCCGATGGTGCTGTTCCCGCCCTGGATCAACAAGTTCTACATCCTCGATCTGAAGCCGCAGAACAGCTTCATCCGGTGGGTCGTCGATCAGGGCTACACGCTGTTCGTGGTCAGCTGGGTCAACCCCGATGCCAGCTACGCCGATGTCGGCCTCGATGAGTATGTCGACGAAGGGTATCTGGAAGCGATCCGCGTTGCGCGCGAAATCACCGGCGAGAAGCAGGTCAACGCGATCGGCTACTGCATCGCCGGGACCACGCTGTCGCTCGCGCTCGCGCTTCTGGACAAGCGCAAGGACAAGTCGGTGCGCTCGGCCACCTTCTTCACCACGCTCACCGATTTCTCGGACCAGGGCGAGGTCGGGGTGTTCCTGGACAACGATTTCGTCGACGGGATCGAGGCCGAGGTGACCGAGAAGGGCATCCTGCAGTCGCATTTCATGACGCGGACGTTTTCCTATCTGCGCTCGAAGGATCTGATCTACGGCCCGGCGATTCGCAGCTACATGATGGGGGAAGCGCCGCCCGCCTTCGATCTGCTCTACTGGAACGGCGACGGCACCAACCTGCCCGCGCGCATGGCGGTGCAATACCTGCGCGGGCTGTGCCAGGCAGACCGCTTCGCCGCCGACAGCTTCACGCTGTGCGGCGAGGATCTGTCCATCAAGGGCGTCAAGGTGCCGGTCTGCGCCATCGCCTGCGAGACCGACCACATCGCGGCGTGGAAATCGAGCTTCCGCGGGGTGGCACAGATGGGCAGCCGCTCCAAGACCTTCATCCTCTCGGAATCGGGGCATATCGCGGGCATCGTGAACCCGCCCAGCAAGCGCAAATACGGCCATTACCTGTCCGACGGCCCGCTCGACGACCCGGACGCGTGGCGCGCACGCGCCGCGTATCACGAAGGCTCGTGGTGGCCGCATTGGGAAGGCTGGCTGCGCAAGCGCTCGGGTGCGAAAGTGCCCGCGCGCCAGCCGGGCGAGGGCGGGTATCCCGCGCTGTGCGATGCGCCCGGCACCTACGTTACCGCGGTGCCCGAGGTCTGACGGCCCGGAGGGAATATGCTGCAGTGCAGAAAAAGGGCTTGAAATGCTGCGCTGCAGCGTGCATATAGGGGTCAGCCCGGCGGACCCCCGATCCTCCGAGAGCGCAACCTCGAAAGGAGCATGACATGCAGAGCACCGACTACACCAAGATGATGAAAGACATGATGGGCGCATTCCCGATGGACACCAGCGCCATGCAGGAAGCCTTCAAGACCCAGGCCGCGCTGACCGAGCGCATGAGCAAGGTCGTTCTGGAAGCCGCCGAGAAGTCGACCGAAGTGTCGACCAAGTGGACCAAGGACACGCTGGCCAAGGTCGGCGAGATGTCGACCGCCAAGGCCGAGCCCGCCGACTACAGCAAGTCGATGACCGATTTCGCCTCGTCCTCGGCCGAAATGGCTGCCGAGAACATGGCCGCCTTCGCTGAAATCGCGAAGAAGGTGCAGATGGAAACCGTCGAGCTGCTGATGGCCGCCGGCAAGGACATGTCCGAAGACGCATCGGCCGCCGTCAAGAAGGCCACCGACGACATGAACGCCGCTGCCAAGAAAGCCACGGCGACCGCCGGCGCTGCGAAGAAGTAAGCGCAACACCGCGCACGAGAAACCTCGAGGCCCGGCGCCCTCCTCCCAGCCGGACGCCTTGACGTGAGGGCGAGCAGCAATGCTCGCCCTTTTCTTTTTCCGGGCCGTGCCATAGGCTGGAGCACACATGAACGGCCGGGAGGAAACCGTGGCCCAGTCCGACACGCCGCTGCTGATCAAGCGCTACGCCAGCCGCAGGCTCTACAATACGGAAACCAGCGACTACGTCACGCTTGACGACATCGCGCGCCTGATCCGCGAAGGGCGCGAGGTGAAGATCGTCGACCTCAAGTCCGGCGACGATCTGACCCGGCAATACCTGTTGCAGATCATCGCCGAACACGAAAGCCGCGGCGAGAACGTCCTGCCGATCGACGTGCTGACCGATCTGGTGCGCAGCTATACCACGCAGGCGCAGTCGGTGGTGCCGCAGTTCCTGGCAATGTCCTTCGACCTGCTGCGCGAAGGCCAGTCCAAGATGGTCGAGAACATGACCAGCATGCCGCACCCGATGGCCGGCGTGCCGGGGTTCGAGGAAATGCAGCGTCAGCAGCAGGCGTTTCTGAAGACGATGATGGCCGGCTGGCCGGGGCTGCCGCCCTCGACCGGGGGCGAAGGGGGGGGCGAGCCCACCGCGCCGCCCGAGCGCGAAGACCTCGACGAGATCAAGCGCCAGCTGGCCGAGCTTCAGACGCGGCTGAACACGTTGAACAAGTAACGCCTGACGGAGTGCGACCCTTCAGCTACTCGGCCGCGCGCGTGAGCGCTGCGTCCGCGGGGTCGGGGGCGTGCAGGTAATCGCGCGTCAGCGGCACCGCGTCCTGTTCGCGCGCAAGCTGGACCTGAAACACGCATTGGGTGTTGAAACGGAAGGTCTGCTCGCAGGCGACAAGGTAGTAGCGCCACATCCGGCAGAACCGCGCGTCGAACATCTCGCGGATCTGCGCTTCATTGGTGCGGAAGCGATCATGCCAGTGACGCAGCGTCATCGCGTAGTGCAGGCGCAGGACTTCGACATCGGTCGTCCACAGCCCTTCGCGCTCGACCGCGTCCAGAACTTCGGACATCGCGGGCACGTAGCCACCTGGGAAGATGTAGCGCGCAATCCAGGGGTTGGTCGATCCCGGCGGATCGGCGCGTCCGATGGTGTGCACCAGCGCCACGCCATCGGGGTGGAGGCGGTCCCGGATGGTGCGGAAATAGTCGCGGTAATGGGGCGTGCCGACATGCTCGAACATGCCGACCGACACGATCCTGTCGAACTGGCCCCGCAGCTGCCGGTAGTCCCGCATCTCGAAGCGCACCCGGTTGTCCAGCCCCGCAGCTTCGGCGCGCGCGCGGGCGTGCGCCAGCTGCTCGCGCGAGAGCGTGATGCCCAGCACCTCGGCGCCATGCTCGCGCGCCAGCGTCAGCGCCATGCCGCCCCACCCGCAGCCGATATCGAGCACGCGCATGCCCGGCTCCAGGCACAGCTTGCGTGCGACATGTGCCTTCTTCTGTGCCTGCGCGGCCTCGAGCGTGTCGTCGGGCGTGCGGAAATAGGCGCAGGAATACTGCCGGTCCGCGTCCAGAAAGAGCGCGTAGAAGGCACCGGACAGGTCGTAGTGATGCGCCACGTTGCGCTGCGCGCGCGCCGCCGGGTTGAATTGGCGCAGTCCGCGCAGCCAGTTGCGAAGGTGGCGGTTCAGGCGGATCGTCGGGCTGCGGACACCACTGCGCAGGTTGCGCAGCGCAAGCTCCAGCAGCCCGTGCAGATCGTCCCCGGCGATCGTCAGCCGGGCGTCGGTATAGGCTTCGCCCAGAGCAAGCTCGGGGTTCAGCAGCAGCCGGCGCGCGGTGCCGTGGTCGTGGATGGTCACGGCGACATCGGGGAATGCAGTGTCGCCATCGCCCAACGTCACCTGACGCCCGCCGGGAAGATCAAGCCGCAACCGGCCCCGGCGGATCAGCCCCCTCAGGCTTCGCTCCAGCAGATGGGTCCACATGACAAAGCGCCTTGTCGGGTGGTACATCCTTCAGGCACCGAGACTACCCACATTCGCGTGATTTCGCAACAATCGTGCGACAGGGCGGGGCAAGGCAGGCATCTGCAACGGCGTCAGTAGTCGCGCTCGAAGAACACGCCGACACCGGCGCGGCCCTGTTCATCGACCCGGCCGCGCACCGTCAGCTGTGGCGACACGTCCAGGTTGATCGTCACCTCGCTGCGCCCCTGCGGATCCAGCACGACGTCGGTATAGACGTTTTCGGTCACGTAGCGCCCGGCGCGGACAGCGGCGTTGCCGTCCTCGTCGGTGGTGATGTCCAGATCGTCCAGCCCCACGCTCGAGCGCAGCCGCTCCATCAGCCCGTTGCCGCCGCGGCCTGACAGCGTCGCCAGCGCCGAGGCCAGCTGCGCGGCCTGAAACGCCGACAGCGAGGCCAGCTCGCGGTCGAAGATCAGGCGCGAGACGACCTCCTCCTCGGGCAGTTCGGGCACCGATGAAAAGGTGATCTGCGGAGCCGATGCCTCGCCCTCGAGCGCGATCGAGGTGCTCACCCCGCCGCTGTCGGTGGTCGCGACCAGCCGCACGAAGGGCGTGAACTCGCCCTGCAGGCTGGCATAGCCCTCGGTCAGGGTGAAGCGGTTGCCCAGCAGGTCCAGCCGGCCGCGGATCAGCCCGAATTCGCCGATCGGGATCACGTCGCGCGTGGTGCCGGTCAGCCGCAGGCTGCCGCCCAGTTCGGCGTCCAGCCCGCGGCCGCGGATGAACACCCGGTTCGGCGCATCGAGCGTCAGATCCAGCCGGATCGGGCGCGCCTCGGCGCGGGCGGCGTCGTCGCGCATCAGCCCGGCGCGCTCGCGCGTCAGCTGCGATGCGGCCGATTCGTTGCGGTGCACGATCCCCGGCGGCACATAGCCCGGCCCCCCGAGCCCGGTGCTGGGGATCCGGATCTCTGCGCCGTCGATCGTCAGATCTCCGGACACCAGCCGTTCGCCCGCCAGCGCGCCGGTGAACGCTGCGGTCCCCGAGACCCCGGCCTCGAACAGCTGCGGATCGCTGACAACCAGCCCGTCCAGCCGCAGCGCCAGATCGACCGCCTGCGCGCCCTCCAGCTGCACCGACCCGCCAACCGAAAACCGCCCGCCGCGCGCACCGCTTCCGCGCAGGTCGATCCGGGCCTGCCCGGCCCCAAGCTCGACCCGCGCGGCGATGTCGCTCAGCCGCAGGTTCACCACCGGTTGCACGAAGGTTGCCCCGGCCACCGTGGCGGTGCCGGTGAGCGATCGCAGCGCAAGCGGCCCGTTCAGGCCAAGATCGAACTGCACGGGGCCCTGGATCGATCCGGGCGTTATGACGGGCGTGATGAGCGCCAGGTCGGCGGCGCCCGTCACGCGCAGATTGGCGGTCAGATCGGTGGTGCGGATGCTCCCGCTGGTGCGCGCGGTGATCCCGCCCGGACCGGTGCCCGCAAGATCGAGCGTGATCGCCTCCGCGCCCTGTTCGACCGACCCGCGGAGCTCGGCCGGGCCGCTGAAATCGGGCACCACACGCGCAAGATCGGCCAGCCGGGCCTCGATCTGCAGCCGACGGGGTGCCGCGGCGGTGCCGGTGGCGCGGGCGCTCAGTTGCGGGTTGCTCAGCTCGGCCGATTGCAGGACAACCTCGCCGCCATCCTCGGTCCCCACGGCGCGCAGCCGCGTGGTGCCGGCCAGCAGCGCGTCGGCCTGCTCCTGGCCTGCCCGCAGCCCGTTGGCGGTGACATCAAGCGCAACCCTGCGCTGCGTGCCGACCTCGCGCAGCTCGGCGGTGCCGTCGATGGCGCCGGCAAGCCCCGGGCGGATGTTCGACAGCGCCGGCAAGGCAAAAACCGCGTCGATTTCCGACGCGCCGGGCGCGATGCGCCCATCCAGCCGCGCCGACAGCGCCGGGTTTTCCAGCGTCATGCGCTCCAGCTCGACCACCTTGCCGCGCCGCAACAGCGCAACGTCAAGCTCGGTCTGGCCACGCAGCGCGCGGTCGAGTTCGGCCTGACCCACGGCAAGGCCGCGGCCCGTGGCGCGCATGTCCAGATGCTCGGCCCCGTTGCGGGTGCGCAGCGCCACCGTGGCATCCAGATCGCCGCCGTATTGCGGGCCCAGCACCGACAGATCGGTGAAGCGCAGGTCGCCGTCGAGATCCAGATCGTCGCTGCGCAGCCGCCCCGACACATCGGCCGAAAGCGTGCGCGCCTGCGCGACAAGCTGGCGGATGACGATCCCGTCGGTGCCGCGCCGCGCCGAGAGCCGGATCTCGCTGCGCCCCGACAGCAGGCTGTCGATCTCGTCGATGTCGAGCGTCACGTCCTGCCCGGTGAGTTCGGTCTCCAGATCGAAGCCGCCGGTCAGGGGGACCACCTCGCCGCGCAGGCGCCCGGCCAGCGCCCCCGACAGCGCCCGCCCGGCCAGCCCCGAGAACCGCTCGAGCGCCTCGAGCTCGGCGTCCACATCGAGCGACACCGAGCCATCATCGAACGCCGCTTCGCCCTGCAGCCAGTAATCGGCGCCCTCGATCACCAGCCCGGGCACGCTGAGCGGAGCGCCGGCGCGCCAGATCGCGCCGACATTGCCGTCCACCCGGTCGCCGATCGCACGCGCAAGGTTCGGGTCCTCCGGCGCGATGCCCTCGGCGCGGAAGTCGAGCATGGCGTCGATCACCTCGGCGCCGCCGCCCTCGGCCGGGGTGATGCGCCCGATCCCGCTGGCCACGATCCGCCCGACCTCCAGCCCCGGTCGGACCAGCTCGCGCAGATCGAAATCAAGCTCCCAGTCCTCGCTTTGCATGGCGTCGAAGGCAAGCCGCAGCTCGGCGTTGCGCACCGTGGTGCGCGGCCCGGGCAGCGGCAGCACAACCGGTGCGTCATCGCGCGGGCGCAGGCGGCCCGACAGGTCGATCATCTCGGGGACCCCGTCGCCTGCGACCGTGGCGCGACCCTCGAGGCGCAGCAATTCGGTGGCCACCAGCAGTTCGTCCAGCGTGACCCGGCCGTCGGGGGTGCGCCGAGCCTGCGCGCGCAGGCGGCTGTCGGGGCCGAAGAAGCCGTGGAACTCCGCGTCCAGCAGCGGGCGCAGGTCGCCGGCGATGTCGATGTCCAGCGTCTGCGGCGCGTCCTCCACCGGTGCTGCGATCCGCACCGCGCCGCCGATGCGCTGCACGCCGTCGGTGGCCACCGAGATTTCGGCCGCGAAGTCGTCGAGCGGTGCGTCGCCGGTGATCCGCAGCGCCGTTGCGGGGCGGTCGGGCAGGTTGAGCAGCCGCGCCGCGATCCCGTCAGGGCCCTCGGAAACGTCAAGATCAAGTGACAACTGCCGGGTTTCGTTGGTAAACGCACCGCGCAAGCGGACCTGCCCCTCGGCGCCCCCCTCGG
>PUOA01000232.1 GCA_003551925.1 Paracoccaceae bacterium | reverse complement strand
GGTGCTGCTGCGGCTCGATCAGGCGCTGGGCGCGGTGCCCGAACCCGTCGCCCCCGCCGCCGAGCCGCCGCATTTCGGCGTCCGGCTCAGCCTGCCCGACCCCATCGGGCTGCGCAGCGACATCGACGCCGCGCTGGAGCGGCTGCTCGAACGGCTGTGCACGCATCTGCACGGCGCCCAGCACGGCGCGCGGCGGCTGCGGCTGGAACTGGCGCGCGCCGACGGCTCGCGCGCCGAGGCCGAGATCGGGCTTGCCCGCCCCATGCGCCGCGCCGGTGACATGGCACCGCTGTTCGCGCGCGCGCTCGATGATATCGACGCAGGCTTCGGGATCGACATGCTGCGCCTGACCGCGCCGGTGACCGAGCCGATGCCGGCCGAGCAGATCACCACCTCGGGCGCGGCGCAGGCCGATGCGCTGGCCGATCTGCTGACCCGGCTGGGCAACCGCGTGGGGTTCGAGCGCATGACCCGCTTCCTGCCCGCCGACAGCCACATCCCCGAACGCGCCTTCGTGCTGGCCTCGGCGCTGCATGCCGAGCCGGCGCCCGACTGGCCCGCCCCGTTGCCGCGCCCGCTGGTGCTGTTTGCGCCCGAGCCATTGCGCGTCCCCGATACCCCCGAACCGCCCGCGCGCTTCACCTGGCGCGGGCGGCGCTTTCGCGTGCTGACCGCGCAGGGCCCCGAGCGGATCACTCCGGAGTGGTGGCTCGATGATCCCGCCTGGCGCTCGGGGCTGCGCGATTACTGGCGCGTCGACACGCAGGAGGGGCCGCGCCTGTGGCTGTTCCGCACCCCGCAGACCGGCGGCTGGGCGGTGCAGGGCGAGTTCGCCTGAGCTCGCTGCGGCGCAGCGCGCCGGGCGTTGCGCCAGGGCCACAGGCGCGCGAGCTCACGCAAGGATGATGCTGCACTGCAGCATCGGCGTGCTACGTAGATGTGTGGGAGGAGGCATCCGATCAAGGAGCTTCCAATGACCAACGGACCACCACCCCCCGGACTTCATGGCGTGAACCGTCGCCTTTGCGCGCAGGTCGACCAGGCCTTTGCCAATCGCGGGCTTGGCGCCAATCCCTACATGCTGCGCCGGCAGAAACGGCGCGAGCTCATCTTTCTCGACAGCCTGACCGACGGCGAGCTTGCGCGCCTGGGCCTGCGCCGCGACCAGATCGCGCAGCATGTGTTCCGCGACTGGCTTGGCGGGTGAGTGCCGCGCCATGCGCACCGCGCAAGGCGGGGTTTCCGCTCTGTCGGTGGAAATGTCAGCACGCTTGCCACATCTTCCCCCGTGGGAGGGAACAGAAACTCAATCGAGGTGTTCCAATGGCTTACATCACCGGCAACAACCGCAACGACGACCTGCAGTCCTGGGCGCGGGGGCTGCGCGCGCGGATTGCCTCGGGCTTTTCCGCCTATATCGAACGGCGCGCCCGGACCGGGCAGATGCGGGCGCTCTACCGGCTCAGCGACGCCGAACTGGCCGAACGCGGGCTGACCCGTGACCAGATCCCGCTGCACGTGTTCCGCGACCGTTTCGGCTACTGAGGCCCACCAACACGCCGGCCCCAACACGCCGGCCCCAACACGCCGGCCCCAACACGCCGGCCCCAACACGCCGAATGTGTGCGATCGGCCACCGATCCCGTGGCCTCTTTTGGATGCGAGCGCTAACGGCGCTTGCATCACGACGCCGTAACCCCCATGCAGGGCAGGCAGGCCCAACCTACAGGAGGTGCCGCATGCCGACCCGTGATCTCGAGCGCCGCGGCGCCACCGATCCCACCCCCGCCACCACCGAGATCGCCGCTCTGTTCGATCGCTGGAATGCAGCGTTGCAGACGGGCGATCCGCGCATCGTGGCGGCGCTGTATGCACCGGATGCGGTGCTGGTGCCCACGGTGTCGAACAGGGTGCGCCGCACCCGCGCCGAGATTGAGGACTACTTCGCGCATTTCCTGACCAAGGACCCCCGCGGGCGGATCGTGGAGTCCAACATCCGGATCTATGGTGACATCGCGATCGACTCGGGGCTCTACAGCTTCGCGCTCACCATCGCCGGGGTCGATGTCGACCTGCCCTGCCGCTACAGCTTCGTCTATCGCAGGCTGGGCTGCGACTGGCGCATCGTCGAGCACCACTCGTCGGTGATGCCCGAATAACCCGCCGCGCAACGTTTTGTTAGGGCGTTGCGCCTACGCTTCGGCTCGGGTGTTTCCGGGGCAACGGGTCAGGGTGGCTCGGTGGGGTATGTGATTCGGTTTCCGCAGCTTGATGCAGTGTTCGTGGACCGGCGCAAGCTGGCCGTGCTTCGGCGCGCGCATGGAGCCCGCGTGGCCGAGGCGCATGTGCTCCGCCGGCTTCGATCCATTCACGCCACGCTTGCCGCGATGCGCCTGCTGCATCGGCTGGGCGAGGGGGGCGCGCTTGCCACGCTGGCGCGACGGCTGTCGGCCCACGCCGCGCAGATCGGTCTGACAACGCTGGCCCGCGCGGCGCGCGACGTGGCGATCTGCGCGCAATCGGGCGACCGCGTGGCCTTCGCGGCGGTCTGGGCGCGGCTGAACCGCAGCGCGGCGCGCTCGGTCCACCGGCTGTGGATGCAAGCCGACCTGCGCGTCTGAGCGCTCCCACCCGCGCGAAAGCGGTTTTCACCCTGGCGCCGGCGGCTTAGGGAGAAGTCAGCAACTCCCGGAGGTCCCCGATGCCGTCAGACGCCGCCGCCGATTTCCCGCCCCTTCCGGCCCCGCAGACGCTGGAGCGGATGGTTTTCGCCCCCCCGCAGCTCGCGATCCCGTTGCATCTGGTCGATGCCGACGGGCTTGACGCGTGGTTGGAGACCCAGCCCGACCGCGTGCGCGCCTGGCTGGCGGCGACCGGGTTCCGTGCCGCGGCGGGCGCGGTGGTGGCGATCCCCGACGACACCGGCGCGGTGGCGCTGGCGGTTGCGGGACACGGCTCTGCCAAGACCCGCGCGCGCAGCCGTTTCACCCTGGCGGCGGCGCGCGCGCGGCTGCCCACCGGGTGCTACGCGCTCCACCATGACCTAGCCGCCGACGATCTGGCGCATGAGGCGCTGGGCTGGCTGCTGGCGGGCTACCGTTACACCCGGTTCCGCAGCGCCACTGACGCCCCGCTCGCGGAACTGCTGCCGCCCGACGGGATCGACACGGCAGCGCTCGAATCCATCGCCGCCGGCGAGGCGCTGACCCGCGATCTGATCAACACCCCGGCCTCGCATATGGGTCCGGACGAGCTCGAGGCCGCTTTTGTCGCGCTCGCCCAGCGCTTTGGCGCCGCGCCATCGGTCACCTATGGCGAGGATCTGCTGCACGCCAACCTGCCGCTGATCCACGCGGTAGGCCGCGCCTCGCCGCGGGTGCCGCGCCTGCTGGACATGCGCTGGGGCGCGGCGGGGCCGAAGCTGACGCTGGTCGGCAAGGGGGTGTGTTTCGACACCGGGGGGCTGAACCTCAAGCCCGGCGGGTCGATGGGGTTGATGAAAAAGGACATGGGCGGCGCGGCCACCGTGCTGGGGCTGGCGCAGGCGATCATGGCGCAGGGCTGGCCGGTGCGGTTGCGGGTGCTGATCCCGGCGGTGGAAAACGCCGTCGACGGCAGCGCCATGCGCCCCGGCGACATCCTGACCAGCCGCAAGGGCCTGACCGTCGAGGTCAACAACACCGACGCCGAGGGCCGGCTGGTGCTGGCCGACGCGCTGACGCTGGCGGACGAGGACACGCCCGACGCGATCATCTGCATGGCGACGCTCACCGGCGCGGCGCGGGTGGCGCTGGGCCCCGACGTGCCGCCCTTCTACACCGATGACGACGCGCTCGCCGCCGCGCTGGGCGAGGCGGCGGCGCGCGTGCGTGACCCGCTGTGGCGCTTGCCGCTGCACCGCGGGTATGAGCCGATGATCGAGCCCGCCACCGCCGATCTGGACAACGCCCCCGCGGGCGGCATGGCCGGGTCGATCACCGCGGCGCTGTTCCTCGACCGGTTCGTCGAGGATGCGGCGCGCTTTGCGCATTTCGATGTCTACGGCTGGCGGCCCAGCGCGGCCCACGCCTGCCCCAAGGGTGGCGTGGGGCAGGGCGCGCGCGCGCTGCTGGCCGCGCTGCCGGGGGTGCTGAAGCTGTGACCGACCCGCGGTTGCTGCCCTTCAACGGTCGCGTCGCGCTCCGCACGCTGGAAGGGCAGGTCGCCGCCGAACGCTTTGTCGATGGCGACCGGGCGCGCGTCACCGCGCCGCTGGCCGATCTGCGCGCCACGCCCGACGGGCCGCGCATCCGCCAGTGGCTGCGCGGCGCGCGCGTGCGGGTGATCGAGCGTCGCGCCGGCATCGCCTTCGCGCAGGCCGAGGCCGACGGGCTGGTGGGCTGGCTGGAGGCAGTGGCGCTGGGCCCGGATCACCCGGTGACGCACGCCGTCACCGCGCCCGCCACGCATCTCTATACCGCGCCCGACCTGAAATCCCCCGATCTGGCGGCGCTCTCCTGCGGCGCCCGGCTGCGCATCACCGGGACCGAAGGCGCGTTCCTGCGCTGCGCCGATGGGTTCGTGCCCGCGCAGCACGTCGCGCGGCTGGATATTCCGGCGGCGGACCCGGTGGCGGTTGCGGCGGGGCTGCTCGGGACGCCCTATCTGTGGGGCGGGAATGCGCGCGCGGGCATCGATTGCTCGGGGCTGGTGCAGGTGGCCTGCCACCTCTGCGCCATTCCGTGCCCGCCCGACAGCGACCTGCAGCGCGCCGGCCTTGGCGCGCCGCTGGACCCGGACGCGGCGCGGCGGCGCGGCGATCTGGCGTTCTGGCCGGGGCATGTGGGCTGGCTGACCGATGCCGACACGCTGCTGCACGCCAACGCGCACCACATGGCGGTGGTGCAGGAGCCGCTGGCCGACGCCATCGCGCGGATGGGCGTGCCTGCGGCGCTCCGGCGGCTCTGAGCGCGCGCAGAGCGGGCTTGTCAGACGCCGCGTCGGTGATAGGCTGCACGAAAATGATAGTGCGGGGGGGTCATGAAAAAGCGATTTGCACTGGCGGCGCTGGCCGCGTTGATCGTGTCGACAGGCGTGGCAACGGCGGCGCCCTGCGGCGGGCCGTTCGGCGCCTTCGTCGACGGGTTGCGGACCGAGGCCGTCCAGAACGGCCAGTCGCGCGAGACGGTCGACGCGTTCTTCAGGGGCGTGCAGCAGGACCAGCGCGTGATCCGCGCCGACCGCGCGCAGGGCATCTTTCAGCGCCCGTTTCTGGATTTCTCGCGCGCGCTGATCTCGCAGAACCGGATCAACAGCGCCCGCGCCAACGCGCAGCGCCACGCGGCGGTGTTCGACGCGGCCGAGCGGAATTTTGGCGTCTCGCGCGGGATCCTGCTGGCGTTCTGGGCGTTCGAGACCGATTTCGGCGCCAATCAGGGCGATTTCAACACCGTCAACGCGCTGGTGACGCTGGCCCATGACTGCCGCCGCCCCGAGTTGTTCCGCCCGCAGGTGTTCGCCGCGCTCGAGATGTTCCGCCGCGGCGATCTGAACCCCGCAACCACCGTCGGCGCCTGGGCGGGCGAGATCGGCATGGTGCAGAAACTCCCGTCGGATATCCTCGATTACGGGGTGGATGCGGATGGCTCGGGCAGCGTGGACATGCGCACATCGGTCCCCGATGCGATCCTGTCGGCGGCCAACATGCTGCGCGGCAAGGGCTGGCAGGCGGGCCAGCCCTGGATGCACGAGGTCGCGATTCCCTCGGGGCTGGATCTGACCCGCACCGGGCTGCGCACCGAACTCAGCGTGGCCGAATGGCAGCGCCTTGGCGTGACCCCGCGCCACGGCAGCCTGCCATCAGGGGGCATGCAGGCCTCGATCATCCTGCCGCAGGGGCATCGTGGGCCGGCCTTCATGGTGTTCCCGAACTACCGTGTGCTGTTCGAATGGAACCAGAGCTTCATCTATGTCACCACCGCCGCCTATTTCGCCACCCGGCTTGAAGGCGCGCCGGTCTACACCGCCGGGAACCCCGAACAGGGGCTCAATCAGGACCAGATGCGCACGCTCCAGCAACGCCTGCAGGCGCGCGGCTTCGACACCGGCGGCACCACCGGCATCCTGGGCGCGATGACCCGCGCCGCGGTGCAGGATGTGCAGGCCGAGCTGGGCCTTGCCGCCGATGGCTGGCCCACGCCCGAGCTTCTGCGCCGTCTGTGACCCGCGGTGCGTGGCGTTTGCATCGAATGCTTCGTAATTCGCGTTTGTCTCGGGGGGCGTTGCGTGTCACCTTCCCAGCATCTGACCAGGATGGTCGGACGTCTTCCAGAGTGGGCATTGCATGCATTGCATGCGCGTGTGGGTGAGGAGGGGGTCCGGCAAGTCCGGGTCCCCTCGCATCCGTAAT
>PUOA01000348.1 GCA_003551925.1 Paracoccaceae bacterium | reverse complement strand
GGCGAACGAGAAGACGACCTTCACCGAAGCCTTCGCGCTGGCCGATGACGTGCTCTATCAGGGCGTCAAGGGCGTGACCGATCTGATGGTGCGTCCGGGGCTGATCAACCTCGACTTCGCCGATGTCCGCGCCGTGATGGACGAGATGGGCAAGGCGATGATGGGCACGGGCGAGGCCACCGGTGAGGACCGCGCGGTGCAGGCCGCCGAGAAGGCAATCGCCAACCCGCTGCTGGACGAGATCAGCCTGCACGGCGCGCGCGGTGTGCTGATCAACATCACCGGCGGCTATGACCTGACGCTGTTCGAACTGGACGAGGCCGCCAATCGCATCCGCGAAAAGGTCGACCCCGAGGCGAACATCATCGTCGGCTCCACCCTCGACCCCGAAATGGAGGGCGCGATCCGCGTGTCGGTGGTGGCGACCGGCATCGACGTGGCCGCCGACGCCGCCGATATCGATGTGCCGCGCCGCAAGCTCTCGGAGCCGCTCAGACCGGCCGAGCCGGCGCGCGTCGCCCACCGCTCCGAAGCCAGGCCTGCACCCCAGCCTGCACCCCAGCCTGCCCCCCAACCTGCCCCCGAGGTGGAGGAGCCCGGCTTTGCCCCGCGCCCGGCCGCCGTTGCGCCTGCCTCCGAACGGCAGCCGAACCTGTTCACCTCGGAGCGTGCGGCGCCCGCGCCCGAGCGTGCGAGGGCCGAATACGCACAGGACGAGGCCCCGCGCCCCTGGCAGCAGGAGGCCGAGCCGACCCCGCAGGACGCGTTCGACCTGGATGAGGTGCTCGACCAGTCGGCGCCGCAAGTGGCGCATGGCGGCCAGCACGCCGCGCGCCCCGCGATGCAGGGCGGCGGTTACGCTGCTCCGCCGACCGCGCAGCGCGCGCCGGGCGGTCCCTCGCCCGAGACGCTGGCACGGCTGCAGGCCGCGGTGCGCAAGGTCCCCGAAGACGCGCCGCGCGCCGCGCGCCGCCCTGCGGTGCAGGAGGACGCACCGCGCAGCGCCGATCGCGGCGCCGCACCCGGGCGCTTCGGGATCGGCTCGCTCATCAGCCGCATGTCGGGGCAGACCGCCGACAGTGCAGGCCGCAGCGGTCGGCCGCAACCGCCGATGCGCGCCCATGAGGATGACACCCTGCCATCGGCCGAGCAGGAGCGGATCGAGATCCCCGCCTTCCTGCGCCGTCAGGCGAACTGACACCACGCACCGCGCAGGCGGGCTGCACGTGATCGGGTCGCCCTGGGGCGGCCCGTTTTCGTATATGCAGTTCAGTGCCTTGTGACTGGGAGCGGCATCGCGCGGGGTTTGTTTCAAGGCGTTGCAAAGCGTGAATTGAGCCCTCGACCCGCGGTGCGTTACACATTGTTAACGTTCTGAAAGTCATCAACTGCGGGAGCACCCATGCAGGTCACACTGGCCAGAGCGGTGGCGTTCGACGGGATCGGCGTGCATTCCGGTGCCCCCGTGCACATGCGGGTCGAGCCCGGCGCGCCCGACAGCGGCATCGTGTTCTGGCGCTCGGACCTGCCCGCCGCGGCGGCGCGCATTCCCGTCGGGCCCGCAAGCTGGTCCGAGGCGCGGCTGCACACCCGGCTTGTCAACGCGCATGGCGCGCGCGTGGGCACCATCGAACACCTGATGGCCGCGCTTGCGGGCTGCGGCATCCACAACGCCCGCATCGTGCTCGACGCGCCCGAGGTGCCGATTCTCGATGGCAGCGCGGCGCCGTTCGTGCATCGGTTCCTCGCTGCCGGGCTGCGCATGCAGGACGCGCCGCTGAAGGTGATCGAGGTGCTGCGCCCGGTCACGCTGCGCGACGGCGACGCGGTGGCGCGGCTTGACCCGTCGGAGCAGGTGCGGATGACGTTCTCCATCGCCTTCCCGGATGCCGCCATCGGCGCCCAGAGCCTGAGCCTCGATCTGGCCAATGGCGCCTTCGTGCGCGAGTTGGGCAACTGCCGGACCTTCTGCCGCCGCGCCGATGTGGAGCGGATGCGCGCCGCGGGGCTGGGCCTTGGCGGGTCGCTCGACAACGCGGTGGTGGTGGACGGCGCGCAGGTGCTGACCCCCGGCGGGATGCGCCGCCGCGACGAGCCCGTGCGGCACAAGATGCTGGACGCGCTCGGCGATCTGGCGGTGGCGGGGCGCCCGATCCTGGGCCATTACACGGGCGTGCGCGCCGGGCACGCCCTGACCGGGCGGCTGCTGCGCGCGCTGCTGGCCGACCCCGCGAATTACCGCCTGGTGACCGCCGATGCGGCGATGCACGAACGGCTCCCCGGCGGGCTGTGCCTGGGCCAGGGGATGGCGCTTTCGGCCTGAGACCGCGCCGCGATCACACTCGCCGACGAAACATCCCGAAGCGGTCGATTGGCGTTTTGCGCAGGTCAATCTTCTGTGCTAGGACAGCGCGAAGAACGGGACAGACGGGGCGGTTTGCAAATGAGGCACGGCGCGGGAAACAGGCGGCTGGTCGCAGGGGTCTTGGTGGTGGCTGCACTGGCCGCGTGCGGGCCTCAGGGCCCGGATGAGTCGCTGTCGTCCTTCTCGGCGCAGGAAATCTTCGAGCGCGGCGAGTTCGAGCTGGAAACCAGCCGCCGCGCCAGCCGCTCGGTGCGCTATTTCTCCGAGATCGAGCGGCTTTATCCCTACACCGAATGGGCACGCCGGGCGCTGATCATGCAGGCCTACGCGCATCACCGTGGGCGCGAGTATGACGAGGCGCGCGCCGCCGCGCAGCGCTTCCTCGACACCTATCCCGGCGACGAGGACGCCGCCTATGCCGCCTATCTGCTGGCGATTTCCTTCTATGACCAGATCGACGAGGTCGGCCGCGACCAGGGCCTGACCTTTCAGGCGCTCCAGCATCTGCGCCGCGTGATCGAGGATTACCCCGACACCGAATTCGCGCGCTCGGCGGTTCTGAAATTCGACCTCGCCTTCGACCATCTGGCCGGCAAGGAGATGGAGATCGGGCGCTTCTACCTGCGGCGCGGCAACTATCCGGCGGCGATCAACCGTTTCCGCGTGGTGGTCGAGGACTTCCAGACCACCACCCACACGCCCGAGGCGCTGCACCGGCTGGTCGAATCCTACCTCGCGCTCGGGTTCGAGGAGGACGCGCGCACCGCCGCGGCGATCCTGGGCTACAACTTCCAGGCCAACCCGTTCTACGATGACAGCTTCCGCCTGCTGACCGGGCAGGGCCTGTCGCCCGAGGCCAGCCCAGGCGATGGCTGGCTGCAGCGCATCTATCGCCAGTCGGTGCTGGGCGAATGGCTCTGAGCCAGCCCGATCGCGTGAACCGGGGGTGCGGGGGCCGCGCCCCGCGAGGCTGAGCACCCCCCATGCTGCTGTCGCTGGAAATCCGCGATATCCTGCTGATCGATCGGCTGGAACTGGCCTTCCGCCCCGGCCTGAACGTGCTCACCGGCGAAACCGGTGCCGGCAAGTCGATCCTGCTGGACTGCCTGGGCTTCGTGCTGGGCTGGCGCGGGCGGGCCGAACTGGTGCGCGCCGGCGCCACGCAGGGCGAGGTGCTGGCCGAATTCGCGCTGCCCGATCCGCACCCCGCGCGCGCCATCCTCTCCGAGGCCGGGTTGCCGGTCGACGACACGCTGCTGTTGCGCCGCGTCAACACCGCCGAGGGGCGCAAGACCGCCTGGGTCAATGACCGCCGCGTGTCGGGCGAGGTGCTGCGCGCGCTGTCCGAGGTGCTGGTCGAACTTCACGGCCAGCAGGACGACCGCGGGCTGCTGAACCCGCGCAACCATGTGGGGTTCCTCGATGCCTTCGGCGGCCATGACGCGCTGCTCGCCGAGACCCGCACTGCCTGGGCCGCGCTGCGCCGCGCCCGCCGCGCGCGTGCAGACGCGCAGGCGCGGCTGGCCGAGATCGCGTCCGAGGCCGAATTCCTGCGCCACGCCGTGACCGAGCTTGACGCGCTGGCCCCCGAACCCGGCGAGGAAGCCGCGCTCGACAGCCAGCGCCGCCTGATGCAGCAGGGCGCGCGGCTGCGCGAGGATCTGGCGCGTGCCCACGCCGCGCTGGGCGATGACGGGGCCGAGCGGCTGCTGATCGACGCCATGCGCTGGCTCGAAGGCGCGGCCGAGCCGCTGGATGGGCGGCTCGATGCGCCGCTGGCCGCGCTGGGCCGCGCGCTCGACGAGCTCGCCGATGCCGCGCGCGGGGTCGAGGACACGATCGATGCCATGGAGCACGCCCCCGGCGCGCTCGAGGAGGTCGAGGAGCGCCTGTTTGGGCTGCGTGGGCTGGCGCGCAAGCACGCCGTGGTGCCCGACGATCTGGCCGCGCTCGCCGACGACCTGCGCGCGCGGCTCGACGTGCTGGACGGCGGCGAGGCCGATATCGCGCGGCTCGAGGCCGAGGAGGCCGAGGCCCGCGCCACCCATGACCGCGCCGCAGCCGCGTTGTCGGCGGCGCGCACCGAGGCCGCCGGGCGGCTCGATGCCGCGATGGCGGCGGAGCTTGCGCCGCTGAAGATGGAGCGCGCGGTCTTTGCCACGCGCGTCACGCCCGCCGAGCCCGGCCCCGACGGCGCCGATGCGGTGGCGTTCGAGGTCGCGACCAATCCCGGCGCGCCCGCCGGGCCGCTCGCGCGCATCGCCTCGGGCGGGGAGCTGTCGCGGTTCCTGCTGGCGCTCAAGGTCTGCCTGACGCGCGGGGCGGGCGGGCTGACGATGATCTTCGACGAGATCGACCGCGGCGTGGGCGGCGCCACCGCCGACGCCGTCGGTCGCCGCCTGCGCGCGCTGGCCGATGGCGGGCAGGTGCTGGCGGTGACGCATTCGCCGCAGGTCGCCGCGCTGGGCGCGCATCACTGGCGGGTGGAAAAACGGGTCAGCGACGGGCAGACCCTGTCGGCGGTTGTGCCGCTTTCCGCCGATGCGCGGGTCGAAGAGGTTGCACGCATGATCTCGGGTGATAGCGTCACCGACGCGGCACGCAACGCCGCCGACGCGTTGTTGCGCGCCGTTGCCGGGTAGGACCGGGCAGACAGAAAACCATCCGCAAGGAGGGCAACGAATGCCAGGAACACCACGACTGAAGATCATGACGGCCGGGGCCGCGCTGCTTGCACTTGCAGCCTGTGCCGAAGGCGGGATGATGGGCGGCGGACCCGCCGAGACCACCCCCGCACCGCCTCCGCCCGGGGGTGCGGCCGCGCCGGTGGAACCGGGTGCGGCGCCCGCCGAGCCGCTGAGCATGAACGGCGCCGACGGGGGCATGGGCACCGCTCCGGCCCCGCTCGAGATGGATTGATGATCCTGCGGGCGCGCGCTTCGT
The DNA here is from genome assembly GCA_003551925.1 of Paracoccaceae bacterium. Lineage (GTDB taxonomy): Bacteria > Pseudomonadota > Alphaproteobacteria > Rhodobacterales > Rhodobacteraceae > Rhabdonatronobacter. The sequence continues at coordinate 1,196 of PUOA01000348.1, read as the reverse complement.
GTCGGTGTCGCCGGCCCCTGCCGGTCACCGCGCAGCGTGTGTCATGCAGCACCTCCGGCCCTTCGCCCCATCAGGGCGAAGGCGCCACACGGGAAAAGCAGCAAGGCATGGCGTGGCGGCGACCCCGCGCGCAGCTTTCGGAGGGCGAGATGACGGACCGCAAGACACCGCGCAGGGCGACATTTGCCGCGCTCACCGGCACGCTGGTGCTGGCCGGGTGCCTGGACATGGGGAACATGTGGGCGTCCGAGCCACGCCCGCTGCGCGTGATCGACGAGACCCAGACCGCCGCGGTCGCGCCACAGCAGGCGCCGCTGCCGCCCGCGTCGGACACCGACATCGCCGCGCGCGCGGAAAGCGCCTGCGTGCGCGCCGGCGAGGGCGAGGGGTTCCGCGTGGTCGATGTGCTCGGCAGCCGCGCGCGCCGCGACGATGACGGCTTCCTGACCGGCCGCGACGTTCAGCTGCGCGTCGAACGCGGCGGGCAGCGCTTCGAGGTCCGGTGCGCGTATTCCGCCGAGGCCGACAGCGCGCGGATCATGACGCTTTGATCCACGCCGCGGGGCGCGCTGGTTCAGCAGAACAGGTCGTTGGTGACCGCGAACACCATCAGCATGATCAGCAGCGTCAGTCCCACGGTCATCAGCACGCGCAGCGCGCGCTCGGACGGGGGTTTGCCGGTCACCGCCTCCCAGGCGTGAAACACCAGATGCCCGCCATCGAGGATCGGGATCGGGAACAGGTTCAACAGCCCGACAGCCACCGACAGCACCGCGATGAACCATATGAAGTCGGCCAGCCCATCGCTTGCCATCGCACCCGAGACCTCGGCGATGCCGATGGGGCCGGCGATGTTGCAGGTGCTGATCACCCCGGTGACCATGTACCACAGCCCTTCCAGGCTGGTGCGGATCACCAGCCAGGTTTGCGACGCGGCCATCGACGTGGCCTCGAACAGCCCCGGCGTGCGCGTTGACTGCTCGAAGATCGCGCCCGAGGTCAGCCCGATGAGCCAGCGGGTTTCGAACCCGCCATCGGGCAGCGGCAGGTCGGTGCGGCGCGGGGTGATCTCCAGCTCGAACACCTCGCCCGCGCGCCAGACCTCGAGACTCAACGGCGCACCGTCGGAGGCGTCTGTCACCTCGCGCAGTTCGGAAAAGGCGTGCAGCTCGCGCCCATCGGCGCTGAGCACCACG